>DASSSM010000271.1:0-3350 GCA_035708425.1 Pseudolabrys sp. | reverse complement strand
CTTTTCGTCGATCGGTTTCTTCTTCGCCTTCATGATGTTCGGCAGCGAGGCGTACCGCGGTTCGTTCAAGCGCAGATCGGTCGTGATGATCGCGGGCATCTTTAGCTTCACCGTCTGCAGGCCGCCGTCGACCTCGCGTGTCACGCTGATGGCGTCGCCCTCGATTGCAAGCTTGGACGCGAATGTGCCCTGCGCCCAGTTCAGCAGCGCCGCAAGCATCTGCCCTGTCTGATTGCTGTCGTCGTCAATCGCCTGCTTGCCCATGATGACAAGACCAGGCTTTTCCGCGTCCACAATGGCCTTGAGCAGCTTCGCGACCCCCAGCGGCTCTACGACGGTGTCACTCTTCACCAGGATCCCGCGATCGGCTCCCATCGCGAGCGCGGTGCGGATGGTTTCCGATGCTTGCGCGGGACCGATCGAGACCGCAACGATCTCGGTCGCCTTGCCGGCTTCCTTCAAGCGTATTGCTTCTTCGACGGCGATCTCGTCGAAGGGATTCATCGACATCTTGATATTGGCGAGCTCGACGCCGGAGCCGTCCGGCTTGACGCGAATTTTGACGTTGAAGTCGACCACCCGTTTCACGGGCACCAGAATTTTCATAATTCCCCATCCCGGGCGGGCACTGGAACAAGCGGGCGGAAGCTAAAGGCCGCGCTATCGGGCTGTCAACGTTTATGCTGCGGCGCAGTAAAACTAGCGGTTCTGACCTGGCGCCCACAATATGTCGGCGGCACCTTTATCGTTGGCGTATCGGCCAGCCACGAAGAGATAGTCAGACAGCCGGTTGACGTATTTCAGCGACGGTTCCGACACGCCCTCTCCTGGCTTGTCTTTCAGCTCGACCATGATGCGCTCGGCGCGGCGACAAACCGTGCGCGCTAGATGCAGATAGGCCGAGGCGGGACTCCCGCCGGGCAGAATGAACGACTTCAGTGGCGCAAGATCCGCATTCAACCGGTCGATCTCCGCCTCAAGCCAGGCGACCTGCGCATCGGTCACTGTGAGTCGGGCGCCACCGGGCCCCTTCTCGGCAAGGCAGAGATCGGCCTCGACATCGAAGAGATCATTCTGAATGCGGCCGAGCGCGGCATCGAGCGCCTTATCGCCCGCGACATGCAAGCGGACGAGGCCGATTACGGCATTGACCTCGTCGACCGTGCCGTAAGCCTCGACCCGCAGGTCGTATTTCTTGCGCCGGGCGCCGGTGCCGAGCGAGGTCGTTCCGTCGTCGCCGGTCCTTGTATAGATGCGGTTGAGCACAACCATATCGAGCTCGCGGAGCCTTTCTCCCAGCCGCAGATTCGGGTTAGGCTATCTTAGCCTTTTTCTCAAAAAGGGGTGACGCCCATGCGTGTACTGACGATTGCGATTGCGGCCGCTTTCCTGGCCCTGCCGGCCGCCGCGCCTGCCCAAGCGTGCGGAGCAAGCCTGCATTCAGCCAAGGCCGCCACCGCCGACTATTCTGCGGCCAAAAAGAAAAAGAAGACCGCGAAGAAGAAAGAAAAAGAAGAGTATATGCGCGCGGCTCCGATGAAGTGAGCGCTCTACTCTACGTCTTCTCCGACTAACGGCCGAGGGCCCAAATCGTCGCCATGATTACAATAATGGCGACGAATTGGAGCAGCACGCGCACCCGCATCAGCTTTTGCGAGCGGTTGGGCGAGCCGCCGCGCATCATATTGATCAGGCCGAGCAGCAGCACGATCGCCACCGCCACGATGGCTGCCGGCACGAGAAAATGAGACATGAAATTCGACATTGGTCGCGCCTTCTAACATCAGCGCTCTGATCCGGCCATGCGCCCTAAGTTTGGACTCGCCTATAAGTTGTATATCCACTAACGTCCCCAATAAATTGAGTGGGTCGGGTGGTGCATGAAGACTGGCGTTGCGGGCGCCGCAAGCGCTCGCTCATTGGAAGTCTGCGGTGACGACTCTGGTTTCTCGTCACAGCTCTTGAAATTCCGGCAGCAAGAATTCGCTGTGCGCGCCCAGCGGCGCGCATTCGCACTCAGCGCAAGCATAGAGGATGTGCTTGTCGCCGCCGCCGATCGTGCTTCGGATCGCCTCAAGCGTGAACGGCCAGAATTTTCAGCGGCGACGCTCAATAAACTTGCTTACTTTATCCCCTCGTTCTTTGGCGTTGGCGCGCTGCTCGCGTTGTTCTCCTCCGTGAGCACGATCGTGCTTTGCGTGCTCGCGGTGCTTCCGGCAGCTTTCCGGATTCTGGTCGTCGTATCGCCGACCCGGGGACCGCGCCGCGCCTCTTCCGCAATCGCGCACGAAGCATTGCCCATTTACACCGTCATCGCTCCTCTTCACCGCGAGGCGCGGGTAGTGGACCAATTGCTGTCAGCTATCGAACGGCTCGACTATCCAGCCGAGAAACTCGACGTGATCGTTATTGTCGAGGCCGACGAGCCGGCAACCCACGCCGCAATCACGCGACGCAAACACCGTCTCCCGATCACGGTGGTTCCGGCGCCGCCGGCCGGGCCGCGCACCAAACCCAAAGCGCTCAATATTGCGCTGGAGCTCGCGCGCGGCTCATTCGTCGCGATCTACGATGCGGAGGACCGGCCGGAGTCACACCAGCTTCGTTGTGCGCTGGAAGCATTTCGATCCGCCGGAGATGATCTTGCATGCGTGCAGGCACCGCTCTGCATCGACACCAACACGACCTGGCTTGCCCGCTATTTTACCGCCGAATATGCCGGCCACTTCGATGTCTTTCTCCCGAAGCTTGCTGCGTTCGGCTTGCCGCTGCCGCTCGGCGGCTCCTCAAACCATTTCCGGACCGCGGCCCTGCGTGAGGTGGGCGGCTGGGACCCCTACAACGTCACCGAGGACGCCGACCTCGGCATGCGTCTTGCGCGCCTCGGCTACCGATGCGGAGTGATCGATTCCACGACCTTTGAAGAGGCACCTGCAACGGCCCGGCGCTGGCTTGGCCAGCGGTCGCGCTGGCTCAAAGGCTGGATGCAGACCTTCCTCGTCCATATGCGCCAACCGCAACGGCTGTTTTACGAACTTGGGCCGCTCGGTTTTGCGACCTTTTTTCTTATGGTCGGCGGGAATGCTCTTGTCGCATTGCTACACCCGATCTTCGTCATTGGACTCTGTTGCAGAGTGGCCGTCGGCGCCAGCGCCAACGGCTCGATCGACGCCGCGCTGTGCGGCGTATCGGTCGTAGCCGGCTACGGGCCGTCAATTGCCCTCGCCTGGCGCGGATTGTCCTTCCGTGGCGTGCCGGACAAGCTCCGCATTCTGGCGTGGACGCCCCTGCACTGGTTGTTGCTGTCGGTGGCTGCGTGGTGGGCGGCGATCGAATTGACCCATGCCCCT
>DASSSM010000270.1:0-8880 GCA_035708425.1 Pseudolabrys sp. | reverse complement strand
GCCGCGCGGGGAAAATATAAGATCATTTGCCAACTACCGATTGAAGGCGACGAACGGTTGTCTTATCGGATCAAGAGTACTGCAGAGTCTTTCGAAAGAGTCGTCCAAGAACATCAACTCACCTACGCGGAATAACAACGTTGTCTCGATCCAAGAAATCGGCGGAAAAATGATAAATGTTGGCATGTTGGAGCATGAAGACTTTGCCGTCGTGGTGAAAAACCGGGCAAAGCTGCCCAAGCCGTGGCAATGGGAGATCTACCGAGCGGGCCGCACCAGCCCGATTAGTCGCTCGCCAGAATTTTTTGCGACCGTAGGAGACGCCAGCCGTGCCGGTAAAAAAGCGCTGCACCTGTTGTTAAGCGAGTGTCCACCGCCATAGGGCGGGTCACAATTGAAACGGACCGACCGCTCGGCTTTCGGTGATTGCCTGGACTTAATTTAAGCACGGACATGTCACTAAAGCGGGCATTGTGATGTGGTGTGACGAACAGCCACAAGAAGAGGTCCCAAATCGAATTTCGCTTGTGCTCGTTCGACATCCACCCGTATAAGAACACTCGTGATCCAACGAACAAAAGGATGAACTACATGACGAACGTTACGATGGGACGTCAACGGACTGATGAAGACATCTTTGCCTTTGAGGTCTCCGATGAGGCGTTGGAAATCGCCGCGGGGACCGAGAACGAGAAAGCCAGCTACACCCTCGGGGCCTGCAGCGGCCTGTCTGTTTGCCCAGGCTGACCAGCCTAGGTACACGCCGATCGGATTTTGGAAAGACCGCCGCGAGGCGGTCTTTCTGTTCCTGACTTCGCGGCGCCGTTATCGGCATGGCAGCTGGCGCGCGCTTCGCTTTTTATGCCGGCCGGCCAGTCCGAGAGCTGAAATGTCCGCTTTGTGCCATCGTCGCACAGGCCGCCCGCTCTGCGTCGATCATGAAGTCGCGCGTAATCGGCACCGCGTCGCGCTTGGTCGAAAGCAGCAATTGGAACACCATATGTGAGCCGTGAAGGAATTCGAGCTCAACGGCAGCGAGATAGAATTCCCACATCCGGCAGAATCTTTCATCGCAGATCGCCACCGCCTGGGCACGATTTTTGGCGAAGCGCTCGCGCCAATGTTTCACCGTGTAATAATAATGTAGCCGGAGCACTTCCATATCGTCGCACCACAGGCCGCAGCGCTCCGTGGCAGCAAAGGTTTCCGACAGCGCGGGCACATACCCGCCGGGAAAGATGTACTTGCGGATGAACGGACCGGTTGTGCCGGGCGGCGACATCCGGCCGATGCAGTGGATGAAAGCATAGCCGTCAGGCGTCAGCAGCTCGCGGATTTTTCGGAAATACTCGTCGAAATGTCCGGCGCCGACATGTTCCATCATGCCAACCGAGACAACGCGGTCAAACTGGCCGGTGAGCTGCCGATAGTCCAGCTCACGAAACTCGACGCGGTCTGAGACGCCGGCAGCCTCGGCATAGACGCGCGCTACCTTGATCTGCTCGGGCGAAACGTTGATCCCGGTGACACGGGCGCCCGTTTCGCGCGCAAGATGAATGGCAAAGCCGCCCCATCCGGAGCCGATCTCGGCGACGGTCATTCCGGGCTTCAATTGCAACTTGCTGGTGGCATGGACCAGCTTGTTGTGCTGTGCCTGCTCGAGCGTGTCGTGCTCGGGATCGCGAAAATAAGCGCAGGAATATTGCAGCTGATCGTCAAGGAACAGGCGGTAGAGTTCGATCGGGACGTCGTAATGGTGGCGGGCATGAGCGGCGGCGAGCCCGATCGGGTTAGCCTGATGCCAGCGACGCAGGCTGCGCCACGCCCGCCGCATCAACTTCTGCGAGCCATACGAATAAAGCGCGGCGCGGTTGACCGAGAACAGCAGAAGAAAATCATGGATTTTGGCACCATCCTCGAGAGTCAGCGTGCCGTCCATATAGGCTTCGGCGGTATGCAGTTCCGGATTAATGAACAGCCTGGTGTAAAGCTTGCGATCGCGCAGGTGGATGCCGACGTCGGGTCCGGGCAGGAGACCGCCGAATACATGCACCTTGCCGTCGGCGTCACGGACTCGCAGCTTGCCCTTGCGGATGAAGCGCCGGAGCAGATTGGACAATAGACGCACGTCGCAGTCCTCCGCGGTCGTCCCAAATCTCCATAGCAATGAATCCGGAACGGATCACGTGGGCCCCAAAGAATCAGCGCAGAATGACCTCACGGAATCGATCTTCACGCCATATAACGCGTGTTTGCAGCCATCATCGATGCGCGCGGCAAATCTGCCCATCTCCCTATAACAGAGGACCACCCGGATTGCCTTTGGCTTTCCGGGAGTCCCGTCATCTGCTATCGTTTGCGCCATCCCGACATATCGGAAGGAGAAAATACAGTTATGGCGAGTGCCGCTGAGGATATTGTCGAAATGATTACGGGCCGAATCAGCCCGACCAGCGGTGCGCTTCAATTGTCGGAGCCGCTCGACAAACTGGGACTAGACTCCATGCAGGTGGTCGAGTTGATTTTCGATATCGAGGAAAAATTCGACATAAACCTTCCAGTCAATGCGAATATGGATATCGAAAGCAAGACAGTCGGGGATCTCATTCAGGCGGTAGACCAGCTTGTTGCCGCCAGAGCGAAATCGAATTGACCCGGGTCGTTATTACCGGCCTCGGCGTCGTCTCATCCGTTGGACAATCGACGCAGGATTATTGGGATTCCCTGATTGCGGGGCGCTCGGCTTTTGCGCCGCCGACGCTCGGAACCGCGGCAAAGGCCACCGACAAGCTTGTCGGCGAAGTCAAAGGTTTTGAGCCGGCGGCCCATTTTGAATCATCGCAGCTCGCGCTGCTCGACCGGGTTTCGCAATTCGTCATCGTTGCTGCGCGGCAGGCCGTGAGCCAATCGGGGCTTGCGTTGCGCGGCGAGATTGCCGAGCGAACCGCCGCGATCATCGGAACCGGATCGGGCGGACATACGACTATCGATGATAGCTTCCACCGTCTCTACGCGGACGGCGCCGCGCGCCTGCATCCCCTGACCATTCCCAAGGCCATGATCAGCGCGCCCGCCAGCCAGGTGTCGATGTACTGCGGCATCAAGGGTCCGGTTTTTGCGGTTTCATCCGCATGCGCGTCGGCAACGCATGCCATCGGCCAGGCCTTCCATATGGTGCGAAACGGCAGCGCGACCTGCGCCGTGACCGGCGGCACCGAGGCGAGCATTACTTTCGGCGCGATGAAGGGTTGGGAAGCCATGCGCATCATGTCGCCCGACACCTGCCGGCCTTTCTCAAAAGACCGAAAGGGAATGTTGATCGGCGAAGGGGCTGCCGTGGTGGTGCTTGAGGCTCTGGATCACGCGCGCAGCCGAGGCGCGGAAATCCTGGCCGAGATTGTCGGATTTGGAATGAGCGCCGACTCGAAGGATCTGACCGCCCCCGATGTAGATGGAATGGCGCGGGCTATCACCGCGGCGTTGGCGGATGCGGCCCTGTCTCCGGATATGATTGATTATGTCAACGCGCACGGAACGGGCACGACCGCCAACGATCATGCCGAAACGGTCGCTTTGCATCGGAGTTTCGGCGTCCATGCGCGGCAACTTGCCATTTCGTCCACGAAATCCATTGTCGGTCACACGCTTGGCGCAGCGGGCGCGCTTGAATTTGTCGCCGCCGTCATGGCAATTCGTGATGGTATTGCGCCGCCGACCATGAATTACATCGGGGCGGACCCTGACTGCGACCTCGACTATGTCCCGAATGAAGCGCGGCGGATGCCCATCCGCGCGATCTTGAGCAATTCCTTCGCCTTTGGCGGATTGAACGCTGTTTTAGCGGCGCGCCAGGTCCAGTGAACGCCCCAGTTCGAGCGTCGTGCGACTCGTGTTACTCGCGCTTTCGCTTGACGCAGTTGTATTGCGTCCCTTTTTGAGCGTGCACGATATCAATCGTCGGCGCCGCATTGAGGCAGCTGCCGGTAACTTGCAAAATTTCATCTGCCGGGCACGTATTATTATCAACCAGCACTTTCTGTCCGCACGATAGCTGGTTGGCATTCGGCTCTGTCTTAATAGTCTGAGCCTCGACTGACACCAGATAAGCGCCAACACCGATAATGATCGCCAGCTTCCTGAACGAAGAATCCCTCACAAGCTGGCTTATGCGCTCTTTGTCCGAATGAGTCCATTGAAACCGACATCGCACTTCGCAAAAGGGGCACGACGGCATCAAAAAAACCGGGATCGCTTGCAATGGCTGAATCCTGCTGCTGCAGCGGCGGCGTTACGATAGCCGCGCAGATGCAACACGAATTGGCTGCCGCTTCTGGAAATGTCTCAAGATCGCGAAACAAGCCGCGGCGGCCGCAACGTGTTTGAGGGTGTGCCCGCTCAAGATCGAGCCGACCGAATAGATCGCCCCATCATTGAACTCGAATAGCTTCGCAAGGACATATAACGCCGCGGCGATCAGCCAATAAGATGTACCGCTGTATTTGGGTGGAAACCTCAGGAAAAGTACCGGCAGCACGAGGCAGGGGAAAAACTGGACCCATCCATACAGCCGCAGATCGCCGGTCCAGCGCCACAGCAAGATGCTGAACACGCCAATGGCAATCAGCGGCCACAACAGAATAGCGCCTGTCTTTGCGTCCAGCCGTTCCCCGACGGCCATTGCAAGAATGGTCATGAAGACGATCGCCATTGGCAACCTGTCCCAGAACAACGTGCGATCATTTGGATCAAGGTGATAGTAGGCCGAACCGAAGCCGGTCATTAGTATCGCCAGGAAAAGTAAGGCGATTGCCGCGTCTCGGCGGAATTGGCCCACGCCCACCACTCCGACGGCAATGAATAGAAGATTTGAAACGACGTTCCAGAAATGCGGTATGCCGAGGATCGTTCGCTGATCAGCGAAATCGTGATAATTTTGATCCTGGTGGATCGGCGGCAACAGCAGCAGGCCAATGAGCGAGGCCGCTATCAAGGCAAGGAATGCAAGCACGCGGCGGCCATTTTTGTCGCTTTCGAGCATTTTCGGCATACCAGGTCATATCATAACTCAGCGAGCGGTCGGCAGCGATGCACGAATCCGATCAGAAAAATCGGGTGCATCATTGGCCGCCTGCGCGACGTTATTGATCAGGGAACGCTGCCGCAGCTCTTCAAACGGCAACGTCGTATCCACCCGGCCCGAGTGATAGAGGTAGCTGTCGATCAATCCGTTGAGCAGATGGCGAATGTTGAACTGGCCGGTTCGACCGGCGGCATTCGCGTAACGTATAATGTTGATCGTGCAGCTGTTGGTCAGCAGATGATAAAATTCTGGCCGATCGGCAAGTTCGTTGATCCGCTCGAGATAAACCAACAGCAGTCTCCGCACGCTCTCGACCGGTGAGTTGAGGCGATAGAGATATACCGTCTCCTTGCGAAAGTTGGTGCGCACGCGGACAAGATCGCGTTCGTTCCCCACCACGTAGATCAACTCGAACTGCTTGAAGATAGAAGCGAGAGGATCAAAGCCTTCGCCCTCTTCCGGGCGCGTTTCGATAGAGATACTCAGCGGCGGAGCATTATCGAAGGTGAAGCTGACGAATGTATGGGCTACCGGGCCTTCGCTCCAGTACGACACGAAGAAATCGAGTCCCGTCAGGTGCGACAGTTGCACCTCACGCTCTTGATAGTGAGCCGTAAAGTCATTCCGGCTGCGGTAGTCGAAATCGCGGACTCCGGTGATGCGCACACGATCGCCCTCGATAAATGCGCGCGGCATGACAGCAACTTCAGGCCGCCACGGTCGATAATGCGACGGCAGGATTGATATCCACCACGCAACCACGCCAGC
Source organism: Pseudolabrys sp. (assembly GCA_035708425.1). GTDB lineage: Bacteria > Pseudomonadota > Alphaproteobacteria > Rhizobiales > Xanthobacteraceae > Pseudolabrys. Next base: position 3,032 of record DASSSM010000270.1, on the reverse strand, counting down.
AAACAATATGACGAAGACGGTGAATGCGAGCCGCCGTCGCGACAGCCAAAGGAGCCAGATCGAGACGAGGGCAAAGCAAGCCGCCAAGGCAAGCCGCGCCACAGCCCATGGCAGGTTCGAAAAATAAATAACCAGGGTGCCCCAGGCGACGAGCAAAGCCTGGCACAAAATCCATATTGCCCTGCCCAACCAGCCGAAAAACCTGGACAAGAAGCTGCGACCTGCTTCACCCATTGGCCGAAAAGTCGCGAGTTTCAGTTTGTCCTGGATCCAGCTTGGTCACCTGCAACCTCCCCGGTCAAAATGTTGGCCCACATACTGGCTGCAATCACCGGCGGAAATCGATTGCCCCAAAGGCCAACGATACTTGGCGACGCTATTCTGTAACATAGAATTTGAATGGGTCGGTTGAAACGCATTACAGGAGATTGGAATGGCACGCTATGCCTGGTTGCTAGGATGGCGAGCACGGAATTCAAAGCTCTACGCTGTTCGACCGCGCCTGTGCGCGTTGCATGCGTGGCCAGTGGCCGTGATGCGCTAAGCATCGGCAAAATTCATAGGCACTCGAGATACATGGACGTCAGCCGGTTGCTCCGAAATATCCCTTGATGAGCTGTCGCATTTCCAGAGTGCGGGAATGAACTAAACAGCCGTTAACACGATGGCTTAAATGCGCTTGTGCCCGTGGAGTGCTGTTTAAAGAAGCTGGCCTTACTGTCGCTATTGCGAGGTTTTAACCGGAAAAACGGAAATGCGCGCTGGGGTCAGATTTTGTTGGCAGTCTGGCGCCATTGCGCTTGCCGCAATCATTTTCGCATTCCTGGTGCCAGGCGTCGCACTATGCAAACTCGTTTCGTTGACAAGCATCGCATTGGCAATCGCAATAACGACCCTTGTTGCCGGATTCGGACTCTATCTGGCGGGCCAGTTGATCGAAAAACGCACTCCCCAAAGCGAGCGCGTCGATCATTATCTTCAGGCAAGTATTCCCGTAACCGCCGCCGGTTTGTTGTGGGTCCATGTGATATTGCAAACGGGCCCGTGGCGGGACAGGAGCATTGAGCCCGGAGTAGCATTGGCGATAGTAGCCGGTTGCGGTGTAGCGGGAGCCGTGCTGCTGATGCGGCGCGCCAGACGGCTCGCTGGCAACGGATCTAACTAAACAAGGCAACCTCCGCATTCAGGCTCTGCTTGTGGCGGACATTTCTTTTGGAGCGCTGAATATCCGCTTTCTGGGGTAAGGCGGACATCCACTGAAATTGGCTGGGGCGCCAGGATTCGAACCTGGGAATGGCGGAATCAAAATCCGCTGCCTTACCACTTGGCTACGCCCCAACAGGTACCGGAGAGCCGCGGCGAAGCGATTTCGTGCGCGGCGGCCGGACCATAGCGGCGCGGCCCTATCCGATCAATGTCCGCACCCCGCATATTATATATGTAGCGCGTTGACCCGCCCTGCCCCGGCACTAGATTAGCGAGCCATGACCTACCGCGCGCCGGTCCCCGATATCGCATTCACCCTCAAGCACGCTGCCGGCCTGAAGGCTGCGCTGGCGGAAGGACTTTATGGCGATCTCGACGAAGAGACGGTCGACTCCGTCATTGCAGAGGCCGGACGCTATGCCACCGACGTCATCGCACCACTCAACCAAGTCGGCGACAAGTTCGGAACGCCGTTCAAGGACGGGCACGTCACGACGCCGCCCGGCTGGAAGGAAGCCTACACCGACTGGGCCGCGGCCGGATGGAACGGACTCGCCGCGCCGTCCGATTGGGGCGGCCAGGGGCTGCCGCAGGCGCTGAACGCAGCCTGCATCGAGATGTGGAACGCGGCGTCCATGGCCTTCGGCATCGGGCCGGTGCTGACGATGGCGGCGATCGATGCGCTGCATGCCTATGGCAGTGAGACACTCAAGGAGCAGTACCTCGGCAAACTCGTCAGCGGTGAGTGGATGGGCACGATGCAGCTCACCGAGCCGCAGGCCGGCTCCGATGTCGGCGCGCTGCGCAGCAAGGCCGAGCGCGCAGGCGACGGGACCTACCGCATCACAGGTTCGAAAATATTCATTACCTACGGCGAGCACGATCTCACAGACAACATCATTCACTTCGTGCTGGCGCGGCTGCCCGATGCGCCGCCCGGCACCAAAGGGATTTCGCTTTTCCTGATCCCGAAGATCATGCCGGACGGCTCGCGCAACGATGTGCGCGCGCATTCGGTCGAGCACAAGCTCGGCATCCATGCGTCACCGACCTGCACGATGGTCTACGGCGACCACGGCGGCGCCAAGGGATTCCTCATCGGCGAGGAAAACAAAGGCATGGCCTGCATGTTCACGATGATGAACCGTGCACGGCTTGCCGTCGGCCTGCAGGGCGTCGGCATTGCCGAGCGCGCGACGCAGCAGGCCCTTGCTTATGCCCGCGAGCGCAAACAAGGCGCCGCCGGCGCGATCATCGCCTATCCCGATGTGAAGCGCATGTTGCTCACGATGCGGGGCCTGACAGGCGCAGCGCGCGCGATCTGCTATGCGACGGGCATTGCCATCGACCGGTCCCTGCGCGCAAAAACCGACGCGGCCCGTAAGGCCGCACACGAACGCGCATCGTTGCTGACCCCTGTGGCCAAAGCGTTTTCCACCGACATCGGGATCGAGGTCGCGTCGCTTGGCGTGCAGGTGCACGGCGGCATGGGTTACATCGAAGAGACAGGCGCCGCACAACACTTCCGCGACGCGCGTATCGCGGCGATCTACGAAGGCACCAACGGCATTCAGGCGCTCGACCTGGTCGCGCGCAAGGTGCCGCTGGAGGGCGGCAAGACGATCGCACTCTATATCGACGAATTGCGCCGGACCGTTGAGGCCGTGCGCGCCAGCAACGCGCCGGTCCTGGGCGAAAGCGCGGCGCGGCTCGGCGAAGCGGTCGACAGTCTCGAACGATCGACGCGCTGGCTGCTGTCGCAGAAATCGTCCGATGCCGCGCTTGCCGGCGCGACGCCTTATCTGCGCCTGTTCGGCAACGCGGCC
>DASSSM010000269.1:0-5263 GCA_035708425.1 Pseudolabrys sp. | reverse complement strand
TCGAGATCGTGCATCTCGAGCAGGTATTTGAGGCTGGAAAGCGAATAGTAACGCAGGTGCTCGTGATAGATCGTGTCGTATTGAAGCGTGTCGAGCAGAGGAATCAGATAGTGCGATTCAGAAATGAAGACGCCATCCGGTTTGAGCAGCTCGACGATGCCATCGACGATGGCATGCACGTCCTCCATGTGCGCGAAGCAGTTGGCAGCCGTCACGACACTGGCCGGTCCGTGCTCCCGTCTTACCTGACGCGCCGTATCCAGTCCGAAGTAGCGTTTAATCGTTGGGATACCGCGCTGGTTGGCAATGTCGCCGACGTCCGTCGGCTCGATTCCGAGCACGCGCTGACCGCCATTTTTAAAATTCGACAATAGCGTGCCGTCATTCGACCCGATGTCGATGACGAGGTCCTTGTCGGAGAGCTCGAACATGACCGCGCTCTCGCGCTGCAGATCGGCAAAGTTGTCGCGCAGGAGCTTGGTCGTGCCGCTCGTGTAGGGATATTCCGGCGGAAAAATGATCACCGGATCGACGGCAAGTCCCAACTGCACGAGTTCGCAATTTTGGCAACGCAGCAGCGTGGTCGGGAACCATGGTTGCTGCCGGGGGACCTCGCCGATCGGCACCATCTGGTTGACGGGCGGCATGTAGCCGAGCGACAGCACCGTTTCGAGCGGCGCGTGTCCGCACACCTGGCAGCACTCGACGGGGACGCTTGCGCCGGTTCCTGCGGCGCGCGCAATTTTGCTTGGACGCGGAGCGACAGTCATTCGATATCAGGCCCTCGGCGCGCGCTCGGCATTCTGCCGGTACCAGTCGAGCGTCGGCCTGAGGCCTTCGCTTAGCGGCACGCGCGGCTTATAGCCGAGCTTTGCCAGTTTCGAAATATCGGGACAGCGGCGCGCGGTACCGCCTGGCGCGGGTTTTCCCGCGACCAAAGTGATCTCACGCCCGTAATTGCCTGCAATCCGGTGCGCGAGATCGGCGATCGTCACTTCTTCCATGGTGCCGACATGATAGATGCCGAGGTGCTCACCCTTCTCGCGCATGACCATAACGCCGGCGACAAGGTCGTCGATGAAGCAGAAACTGCGTGTCTCTTTCCCGGTGCCCTGGATCTCGAGCCGAAGCGTCCCGGAAGGCTGCGCCTTGGCGGCGGCGTTCAACCGTAACGCCAGTTGCGGAACGACGTGCTCCCAGCCCATGTCGGGTCCGTAGACATTGTGCGGACGAAAGATCAGGACGCGGTTGAAGTACTTGCGGCCGTAGTTGATCGCCATCAGTTCGCTGATCAGCTTCCCGCCACCGTACGAGTAACGGGGATTGAGCGGGTCCGGTATCGCGAGCGGCGCGGTCTCGTCAGTCGGCACCTTGGGCGGCGTCTGGTAGACCTCGGAGCTTGATGCAAGCACCAATTTGCCGATGCCATGCTTGCGGCAGGCATCGATGACATTGACCATCCCGCGCACGCCGACATCGAGAACAAGATCAGGTTGGCTGTAGAAGAATTCCGTGCCGTTGACGAAGGCGAGGTGATGGACTTCGTCCATGCCTTCTGCCGCCTTCTCGACCCGGGCGGCATCGCGAATATCGCCGGCGACGAATTCGATATCTTTCGCAACCTCTGCGAGGCGGCGAGGGCTTCCGCGCGAATTGTCATCGAGCACGCGCACGCTGTGACCGGCCTTGACCAGCGCTTTGACGAGGCCTGAGCCGACAAAACCGCTGCCGCCGGTGACGAGGATCCGGCTCACGCGCGCGCTCCTTCTTTCGCTGTCTCGGGAGCGACATCGATCCATTTTCCTTGCTGGTGCGACCGGCGGGCGGCGTCGATGAGCAGCTGCACACGGTAGCCTTCGGCAAAGTCCGGCGAGGCTGTCGCGCCGGTCTCAATGGCGTCGAAAAACATCTTCGCCAGGCGGGAGACCGGTGCAATGCGACCATCCGGATATTTTGCGTCGACCGGATCCTGCACCGGAATGCGCTCCACAGCAGTCGCCGAGCGCTTGGCATGCACCAATTCAAACCCGCGCATGTAATCGACACTTGGGTTATGCAACACCAGCGTGCCGTCTTCGCCGAAGAACTCGATCTTGTGACCGGCGCCGAGAAAAGATGCACAGCTCATCGACAGGCTGACCAGCGGGCCTGCCGCGAGTTGAATCGCCATCGCCACTGTTGTCTCCAGCTCCTTGTCGTCCGGCAATCCCGAAACGCGTGCGGACAGCCCGGCGATAGGCCCGCAGAACCATTCGAGATAGTGGAAGCAATGAGAGATGAAATTGCCAAGCACGCCGCCGCCGTCGTCGCCGACTGTTTTCCAGCTCCGCATGCGCGTCTGAATGGCGCGGCTTTCGACGTGCCAATGAACCGTGACATGCCGCAGCGCGCCGATCGCATTTGCATCGATCATGGATTTGGCGCGCTGCCAGGCCATGATCTGATGGAAGTTGAAGTCGATCATTGTCGGCTTGCGGCTCGCCCGCGCCTGCATGAGCATGGCGCGCGCAGCGCCGAGATCGCTCGCCAGCGGTTTTTCCGCAAAAACCGGCTTCCCCAGTTCGAGCGCGCGAATCGCGATTTGCGCCTGCAGGCTAGGCAATGTTGCAATGGCGACCGCCTGCACGTTGGAGTCCTCGACCAAAGCGCGCCAGTCGCCATAAGCCTTCGGAATATTGTCAGCGCGGGCAAACTCGGCGGTCCGCGCGGCATTGCTGCCGGCGAGTGCAATGACGTCGCAGCGGGGATCGGCACGAAACGCCGGCAGTTGTACGGTGCGTCCGTAATTGCTCCCGACTATCCCCAATCGGATCACGGTTCAAAGCTCCGCGGCGCAGGAATCTGCAATGCCCGGCATGGATTTGGGCTAAATCGACATGCTACGCAAGGGCGATTTGGCGCGGGGCCAGGCGACTTCCATGACAGTGCGCGACGACGCTGCCGGCGGCGGATGGCACAGACTGGGTGTGCTCATCCTCGCCGTCATCGTCATCGGTCTGCCGGTCAACAATGCCGTCGACTACGCGGCACTGCTGGCTGTTGTGCTTATTGTTGTCTGCGGCAACGTCCGCACGCATCCGAACGCTTGGATACAGGCTCTCGGACTGGCGATTTTTGTAGTGATTGCCCAGCAGCTTTTGTCGCCGCCGCGGATCGAGGAAGGGCACAACGTTTTTCTGCCGGGCGCCGCGCTTGAGAAGGCGCTACCGGCCGATGTCTACCGCCAGATGCTTGCCGAGTTTGATGCGCAATATCCGCCCGCGCAACGCTGCGATCCGAAGCAACCCGGCTGCTGGCAACAGGGTGGGTTTCCCGATCGGCCTTTCGCCTTTTCGGCCGACAGTGTCTGGTACGGGGCCGCCACATCGCGCACGACGACGGCGCTCGATTTTGACGATCCTGTCTGGCTGCGGCTCGGCTTCGTCAATGACCGACGGTACAACTGGACAAGCGGCAACGATGTGACGCGCGCAACGCGCGACCGCCGGTTCTGGATGGGATGGCATCGCTGGCATCTCACGATGCCCTGGTTCGAGATGATCCGGATTCCGGCCGGTTACGTCGGCGGCACGTTGTGCTGGCGCGGCACCGTGATGTGGGAAAGCGAAAATGAGCGGTTCACGCGCTGGCCGGGTGAAGGCTGCCGCGCGATCGAAGCAGCCGATTCCGGGCGGCGCGTGTTCGGCATTGCGATCATTCCAGGCACGCTCGCCATGCGGATCGATCCGCCGTGGACTATCTGGGCGCGGCAGCTTCTGGTCGGCGCTCTCGCTTTCGCCGGCCTTGCAGGTCTTGTCATAACGCTGGTGCGCGTTCAGAGGTCATGGACCATCCTGCCGTTGGTCGCCGTTGGACTTTCGGTCCTCGTTATCGCGATCGACGATGCGAGCTTTCTCGGCGGCGTTCGGCCGTTCGACGGCGGTGATGACGGGCTTTTCTATGACGGCGTCGGCCGCGCCATCCTGCAACAGCTGGTGAACGGCGATTTCGCGGGCTTCCTCCACGGTGGTGAAAACGTTTTCTACTATGGAGGGCCAGGCCTTAGATATTTCCGGGCGATCGAGCACATATTCTTTGGAGAGAGTTATCTGGGCTATCTCTCGCTCGTCCTGCTGTTCCCGTTTCTTGTTTACAAGCTGTTCCGGCGCTTCCTGCCAAACGACTGGTCGCTTGCGCTTATCTTCGTCTTCATCGCAATTCCGGTCGGGACTGTATTTGGCACGAGTTTCGTGCACTACGCACAACTCGCAGCGCGCGGGTTCGCCGACCCGGCCGCGTACATCATGTTCGTTGCCGGAATGCTGCCGATCATCGGTCGGCAGGGAGAACACCGGAATTTCTTTTCGGCCTTTTTTGGCGCGCTGTTGCTGGCACTGGCGATCTGGATGAAGCCTATCGTTGCGCCGGCCGCCGCCGTTTTGCTCAGCGGGGCCGGTGTCGCCGCACTCTATTTACGGCAATGGCCGCGCCTCATCGGCCTGAGCATTGGAATCATGCCGGTCTTTCTCATGACCTTGCACAACTGGGTCTTCGGCCACGTGTTTGTGCTGTTCAGCGCAAATGCCCAGCAGTCCGATGTGCTCGTCATGCCGCCGTCCGCCTATGCCGCCGCTGCACGCGAAATCCTCGGTCTGGATGTTCATGGCGCGTTTCTGGGACGCCTCGTTCGGCAAATCGCGAACTGGCTGAGCGGCCCCGCGGAATCCTTCGCGACCATTCCGCTGAATGCCGCCGGTGTGGCCGTACTCATTTACGTCATCTTTCACGGCCGCCAGTTCGATCCGTGGCTGCGGCTGGTCGGCGCGTCGGCGCTCGCACAGCATGCCGTCGCCCTGTTCTACACGGCCGCCATCGCGCGTTATCACTTCCTGTCGTGGTTCCTCACCATGCTGGTGGCCATGGTCTGGCTGCAACAGCTGGGCGTCGTATGGGTGCAACGGCACTATCCGGCGCTGTCGGAGCAGTTCATCGCAAATCCCCTGTGCCGGCGGCTTGCATCCTGGCTCGCGCGGCTGCAAAAAGTATCGGCATGAGCAAAAAACCCACAGGCATCGCCAACGGCCTCACCAACTATGGCGACCGGGACTTCTCGCTGTATCTGCGTCGGTCCTTTGCGCAGTCGATGGGCTATTCGCGGCCGATGCTGGAGAAGCCGGTTGTCGGCATTGCCTATACGCCGTCAGGCTTCAACAATTGCCACCGCCACTTCCCGGACTTGCTGGAGGCGGTGAAGCGCGGCGTGCTGGCGTCCGGCGCTCTGCCG
>DASSSM010000268.1:0-2856 GCA_035708425.1 Pseudolabrys sp. | reverse complement strand
CGGGCACGATTTCGGCATTATAGATCTGCACCTTTACCTGCGGGTCGCGCGGCAGCGAGGCATAAAGGCAATCGAGAAGAAGGTTGCGATGGAAACCATGTCCAGGCGGCACGATGCCCTCGAGCTTGAGTTTCAGATCCTTGTAGTTGTCGGTTTTGCCATGCATCTCATCGCCCCAGGATTAAAGAAGGGGGCGAGCCTAGTACGCCAGCGGGCTTGAAGTGAAGCGTCGAAAATGGAAAGACCGGCGCATTGTCCTTGATACCGCCTATAGTGTTTTGAATTTACCCCGCGCTCTTCTGCGCCGTACCTGCGATCGGTAGGTCAATGTCGCATCAGCGGACCACAATTTGTCAGGCGTTGCGCGCACGCACGCATACGCCCCGTGCCGGCAATTTCCGGCACGGGGGTGTGTCACGCACTGGTAACGCTAGCTACGCTGCAGATACTACTGCTTCGATCCGGTCGTGCTTTTCTTGGGATTCGGTGAGCAATTCAAGTTCTGGGCCTTGGCGTCCTTTTCGCAAGCCGCCAAGCTCGCATATTTGCAATTAAGGGGGCCGCCCGGGGACGTGGCAATGCAGAATGCGGCATTTCCCGTTGTCTGCGGCGCTTGCATGCCGCTTCCCATCGTGCCTTGTGCCTGGGCAACGGAAATGCCCGCAATGAGCGCTGCAACGGCTGTAAGCGTGGTCAGGGTTTTCATTATCTGCCTCCTGGGGAGCTAGTGCCGACACCAAGTAGCGGCACTTCGGAACAACGGAGCCACCACGATGACGTTCCCGGAACTCGACTTCGAATGCTAAAAAAGTCGCTGCTGGTGCGAAAGACAAACGGCCGGGAACTTTCCCGGCCGTTGCCATGATTTTCTGGAGTCGTTGCGAGTTGAAATTACGCCTCGACAATCGCCACGATTTCGTGTGTCCGCGGGTTAATGATGACGATTTGATCGCCAACCAAGATGTACTCAAAGCCGCGCCAGGCCGGATAGACCTCGATCACCTGCACGGGGAGCGGATAAAGGTGTACGCTCGCCGGGACGCGGGTGCCGACGCTGACCGACACGCTCAACTTGGTCGGTTCGACTTTACGCTGCTTGATGATCGAAGTGATCTTCGTGCGTTGCTCGGCTGATAGCTTGGTCGAGCCCGCAGCAGCGCCCTGGCCGGTCGTGGTCGAGCGGTTCTGCTCCGTCGTGCTCTGATTGGACTTCGACGCCGCGTCGTTCTGCTCGGACTTGGAGCGGATGTCCGACTTGCCACTTGGCGCACTGGACCTATCCTTGTCCATCGTGGCTGGCTTGTCAGTGGCCTGCGACTTCGGGGACTGTCCGGTTGTCTCGTCGCCCTTGCCGGGTGCCTTGCTGTCGGGCGCGGCCTGGCCGGTTGTCTGCGGCGATTTTTGCTCGCCCGCCTTTATCGAAGGCCCGACCTTTTCAGCCGGCGCACTTTGCTGCGCGGCGGGAGCACGTTCCGGCGGCTCCTTGCCCATTCCTTGCGCCGAAGCAGCGCCGGCGCCCAGCAACAACGCCATCGCGACGGTCGACAACAGTTTCGTTTTCCTCACGGGATGCCTCCTCTGGATGCCCCTCGAAATTCCCGACGATGTCGGGACCTCACAGGAAAAACGTTTTGTTCGACTGGCCGGTTCCGAAACTTACGGATTTGCAATGAAGAGCGCCCGCCATTGCGTTCCGGGTTCCACCAAGGCACCTTTCTTGCGTTCAGGGAGGAAGTCTTGGCGATTCTTTCGTCGTCTGTTGACAAAGGCACCGCAGAATATCGGGCCAATACCGAACGCATGCGCTCGCTCGTCAGCGAGCTGCAGACGCGCCGCGCCGAGGCGGCTTTAGGCGGCTCCGAACGTTCACGGGAGCGCCATGTGGCCCGCGGGAAGCTGTTGCCCCGCGACCGTGTCATGAATTTGATTGATCACGGGTCGCCTTTCCTGGAGCTGTCGCCGCTTGCTGCCAACGAGATGTATGACGAGGCGATCCACGGCGCGGGGCTGATCACGGGCATAGGACGCGTCGAAGGCCGCGAGTGTGTCATCGTCTGCAACGATTCCACCATCAAGGGTGGCACCTACTTTCCGATGACCGTAAAGAAGCACTTGCGGGCGCAGGAAATTGCGCGTGAGAACCGTTTGCCCTGCCTCTATCTTGTCGACAGCGGTGGTGCCAATCTGCCGCATCAAACCGAGGTCTTTCCGGACCGCGAGCATTTCGGTCGAATTTTCTACAATCAGGCGACTCTGTCATCGCTTGGTATTCCGCAAATCGCGATTGTGATGGGGTCATGCACGGCGGGTGGCGCTTACGTGCCCGCGATGTCAGATGAGACAATCATTGTCAGGAATCAGGGGACGATTTTTCTCGGCGGTCCGCCCCTTGTGAAGGCCGCGACCGGCGAGATCGTCAGCGCGGAGGAGCTTGGCGGTGCCGACATCCATGCTCGCAAGTCCGGGGTCGCAGACCACTACGCGCAGGACGATCATCATGCGCTGAGCATAGCGCGCCGCATCGTCGCAAATTTGAATACCAAGAAAAGCGTCGACATACCTCTCGTAAAGCCGCGCGAGCCTGCCCTCGACATCGCAGAACTTGACGGCATCGTGCCGGCCGATCTCAAGAAACAGTACGACGTACGGGAAGTTATCGGACGTATTGTTGATGCGTCCGAGTTTGACGAGTTCAAGGCGCTGTATGGCACCACGCTCATAACCGGATTCGCGCATATCCACGGAATGCCCGTCGGAATCCTGGGCAACAATGGAATCCTGTTTTCGGAAAGCGCACTAAAGGCAGCGCATTTCATCGAGCTCTGCTGCCAGCGACGCATTCCGTTGCTGTTCTTG
>DASSSM010000267.1:0-5620 GCA_035708425.1 Pseudolabrys sp. | reverse complement strand
TTTGTTATGTGGTAGCATGCCGGGTCTTGCGGCGGCATGACCGGATCGCCATTCTGATGACAGTTCTGCGCCGGAGATGAGGCATGACCCAGACCAGCAACCGATTTTTCGACGAAATGGCGCGTCTGATGAATGACGCCGCAGGGGTGGCGCAAGGGGTGCGGCGCGAGTTCGATACCTTGTTCCGCAATCAGGCCGAACGCATCCTGCGCGATCTCGACGTCGTGCAGCGTGAAGAATTCGAGGCGGTCAAGGAAATGGCCCGGCTGGCACGCGAGGAAAACGAGGCGCTGAAAGCGCGGATTGCCGCGCTGGAAGCAAAAGCCGACAAGCCCAGCAAGAAGTCCAAGGAATCCACTGCGGGCTAGTCATTAACGGCCCAGGTCCGTGATTTCTTGCCCTTTGCGGCCGTCATCGCTATAACCCGCCCCGTTCGCGGCCCCCGGCACCCCTGGAGGCTTGCCGCGTTCGCAGGCGGCGGAAAATGCCGCCTTTTCCATTGATTTAGATGAGGGATTCAAGATGGCGACCGTCCAGGAAATGAAGGCGACGGCGCGTCCGAAAGGCGGCAAGGGGGCCGCCCGGTCAGCGCGTCGCTCCGGCAAAGTGCCGGGCGTGATTTACGGAGAAGACAAGCCCCCGATCATGGTGCTCATCGAGCACGATGAACTCCGCAAGCGCATCTATGCCGGGCGCTTTCTCACTACGCTCTACAATCTCGACGTGGACGGCACCAAGCACCGGGTGATCCCGCGCGACTTCCAACTCGACGCAATCAAGGATCTGCCGATGCATGTCGACTTCCTGCGCGTGTCGGAGGGCGCCACCATTCGCGTGCACATTCCGGTGCACGTGCTCAACGCCGATCAGGCGCCGGGCGTGAAGCGTGGCGGTGCGGTGAACATCGTCACCCACACCGTCGAGGTGGTGTGTCCGGCTGACGCTATTCCGGAATCGATCGATGTCGATATTTCCAGCCTCGATATCAATCACTCGAAGCATCTGACCGACGTCACGCTGCCGGCGAACATCCGCGTGATTGGCAAGGCCGACATGACTCTCGTCACCGTCGTGCCGCCGTCCGGCTACGCGGAAGAAATGAAGGCTGCTGCCGAAGCTGCTGCTGCCGCCGCCGCTGCGGCTGCTGCCGCCGCTGCAGCGGGCGTTGCGCCGGCTGCGGAAGGCGCCGCTCCCGGTGCCGCTCCAGGCGCTGCACCCGGCGCTGCTCCGGCCGCGGGTGCTGCACCCGCCGCTGCTGCCGCGCCGGCGAAGCCCGAGAAGAAGTGAGGCGGCGCACAAGCCGCCTTGTCGGCGTAACGCACATCGCGATAGGGCGGCCATACGGCCGTTGAAGCCATGCTGCTTTTCGTCGGCCTCGGCAATCCCGGCCCCAAGCACGCGGCCAACCGCCATAACATCGGGTTCATGGCGGTGCAGGCGATTGCGCGCCGTCACGACCTTTCGCCGTGGCGGCGCCGCTTTCAGGGGGTGGCGGTGGAAGGGAATATTGCCAGCGAACGTACACTTCTGCTTCTGCCCGGCACATACATGAACGAATCAGGTCGAGCGGTCGCGGAAGCCGTGCACTTCTACAAGCTTGACCCGGGCAACGTCGCCGTCTTCCACGATGAGGTTGATCTGCGGCCCGCGAAAGTGAGGGTGAAAATTGGCGGCAGCGATGCCGGGCATAACGGGCTGCGGTCGATTACGGCGCATCTTGGCAACGACTACAAGCGCGTGCGCATCGGCATCGGCAAGCCGGATGTGAAGGAACTCGTGCCCGGTCATGTCCTTGGCGATTTTGCCAAAAGCGAATGGGCCTGGGTCGAAGCGCTTTGCGACGTGATCGCGGAAAACGCACCGCTGCTGGTCGAGGGCAAGGACGCGACGTTCCAGAACAAAGTTCATCTCGCCATGGAGGCCAAGGGCTTCGATGATGACGATGACGACACCGAGCCGCCCAGCCCCAAGTGACAATGTAAAGAAACGGCCAAATCATGGGATTTAAATGCGGCATCGTCGGCCTGCCGAATGTCGGCAAGTCGACGCTCTTCAATGCACTCACACAGACTGCTGCCGCCCAGGCGGCAAACTATCCGTTCTGCACCATCGAGCCGAACGTCGGCGAGATCGCCGTGCCCGATCCGCGGCTTGAGAAGCTCGCTGTTCTCGCAAAATCGGCCGAGATCATTCCGACGCGCATTTCGTTTGTAGACATTGCGGGACTCGTGCGCGGCGCTTCGAAAGGCGAGGGGCTCGGCAACCAATTCCTTGCCAATATCCGAGAGGTGGACGCAATTATTCATGTCGTGCGCTGCTTCGAAGACACCGACGTCACACATGTCGAGGGCAAGATCGATCCGATTGCCGATATCGATACCATCGAGACGGAACTGATGCTTGCGGATCTCGAATCGCTCGAGAAGCGTGTGGACGCCCTGGAAAAGAAAGCGAAAGGCAATGACAAGGAGGCGAAGGAAACGCTCGGTCTTGTCAACCGTGCGCTGGCGCTGTTGCGCGAAGGAAAGCCGGCACGCTTGATGGAGCGTAAGCTGGAAGAAGAGAAGCTATTCCACTCGCTGGGTCTGCTGACTTCGGCGCCGGTGCTTTATGCCTGCAACGTCGAGGAGGCGTCTGCCGCCACCGGCAATGCGTTTTCCCGCAAGGTCGACGCGCGCGCAAAAGAAGAAGGCGCCATGTCGGTCGTGATCTCGGCCAAAATCGAATCCGAAATTGCCATGCTGCCGCCGGACGAGCGCGTGGACTATCTCGCTGCGGTCGGGCTGAACGAAACCGGCCTCGACCGGTTGGTTCGGGCCGGCTACGCGCTTTTGCATCTCGTCACTTATTTCACCGCCGGTCCGAAGGAGGCGCGCGCCTGGACCATCACCCAGGGGACCAAGGCGCCGCAGGCGGCCGGAGTGATCCACACGGATTTTGAAAAGGGCTTCATCCGCGCCGAGACGATCAGCTACGGCGACTACGTCGCGAACAATGGCGAGACCGGCGCCAAGGAAGCTGGAAAGATGCGCCTCGAAGGCAAGGACTATGTGGTCGCCGACGGCGACGTGATGCATTTCCGGTTTGCGACCTGATCCCGTCCGGTGCGGCGCCCGGATGGCTGCCATGCGGGACAAGTCCGTCACTGACGCTATAAATAGCAGCGATGCCAAAACTCCATTGGGACGACTTCAAGGCCGGCACCGTCGCCGTCTATGGCCCGCGCCTGGTGACGCGCGAGGAAATCGTTGCCTTCGCCGCGGAGTTCGATCCGCAGCCGATGCATCTCGACGAGGCGGCCGGGGCCGCCACGCTGCTCGGCGGGCTCGCCGCGTCCGGCTGGCATTCATGCTGCATCCTGATGCGCATGATCGCCGACGGATTCATCAACGACACACACTCTATGGGCGCGCCCGGCGTCGATGAAGTGCGCTGGTTGAGGCCGCTGCGGCCGGGGACGCAGGTGCGCGTGCGCACAACCGTTCTGGAAACGCGGGCCCCGAACAGTCGGCCTGAATTCGGTTTTGTCAGGTGTTTGTTCGAGATGATCGACGAGCAGGACAGCGTCCTGACCACGATGACGAGCCCGTTGATGATCAGGCGTCGCGACGCCGGAGCACGGCCGTGAAATATTTCGAGGACATCGCCGTCGGCGAGCGTACCGCGGTCGGCCGCCACACCTTCACGGCTGACGATATAAAAGCCTTTGCGGCACGCTTTGACCCGCAGCCATTCCATGTCGACGAAGTCGCCGCCGAACGCTCGCATTTCGGCAGGCTGGCCGCCTCTGGCTGGCACAGCGCGGTAGTCTGGATGCGCATGATGGTCGCCGAACGCCGCCGTCGAGCGGAGGCGGCGCGCAACCGCGGCGAACCGGTCGCCGCCATGGGGCCGGCGCTCGGCCTGCGCGATCTGAAATGGCTGAAACCGGTATACGTGGACGACACCGTTACTTATGAGAGCGAGGTGATCGAGACGCGCGTGTCGGAAAGCCGCCCAAATCTCGGCTTGCTCACGGTGCGCTCGACCGGTCTCAACCAGCGCGGTGAACTCGTGATATCCTTTATCAGCACCACCTTCATCGAGCGCCGTCCGGTGAACAAATGACAGCTGCTGTCCCGACCGCCAGCACCAAGCACGACGAACGCCGTGCGCTTGGGGTCGCCTGCGGCGCGCATGCGCTGCACGACGGCTACACCGACCTCGTCTATGTGATGCTGCCGATCTGGCAAGGCGAATTCGGACTCGGTTTCGCCGCACTTGGGCTCATGAAAACAGTGTTCTCCGGCACGCTTGCCGGCTTTCAAATTCCGGCGGGATTTCTGGCAGAGCGTTTTGGCACCGCCGCTGTGCTCGCTCTCGGTACGGCGCTGGCTGGTCTCGGCTATATTTTCGCCGGATTAAGCGCCGGCATCGTTACTTTGGTCATTGCGCTCTTCATCGGCGGCCTTGGTGCCAGTACGCAGCATCCTTTAGCCTCATCGCTGATTGCTCATGCATTCTCGGGAACGCGCTCGCTGAAGGCGCTCGGCACCTACAATTTTGCCGGCGATATCGGGAAGATGACCGTGCCGGCGGCGGCGGCGCTGTTGATCGTCGTACTGTCCTGGCGCCATACCGTGATGTTGCTCGGCGCATTAGGGGCCATCGCCGCCGTCGCAATTTTTCTGCTGATCCCGCGATATGCAGATGGGGCGGTGGCGACACAAAAAAAGAATGATAATGATACTGCCGGTTCTGGCCGCGCCGCGCCGGCATATGCCTTTCCACTTCTCTTGTCGGTCGGTGTCATCGATAGCGCCACCCGTATGGCATTTCTTACTTTCCTGCCCTTCGTGCTTACGGCCAAGGGCGCGACTCTGCCGACGGTTGGTCTTGCGCTGACCCTTGTCTTTGCCGGCGGTGCGGTGGGCAAGCTGGTATGCGCATTCCTCGGTGCCCGTATCGGCGCGGTCGCGACCGTCTGGCTGACGGAAGCGGTGACGGCCTTCGGAATTGTCGCTTTGTTGCCGCTGCCGCTTGAGGCGGCGATGGTCCTGTTGCCGGTTGTCGGAATAGCGCTCAACGGCACATCGTCGGTGCTGTACGGCTCGGTCCCCGCTCTGGTCGAGCCTCAGCGGCGCCAGCGCGCGTTTAGTATCTTCTACACAGGGACGATCGGCGCCGGCGCCATTTCCCCCGCGATCTACGGTGTCCTCGGCGACGCGGTCGGCGTTCCGGCCGCGCTGACGGTCGTCGCGGCAATCGTGCTGGTGACGCTTCCGATCACGCTGATCCTGCGGCCCGCGTTACCTAGGTGATGTGGAACCCTTTCGCCCCCAGTGAAATTGTGGTGGCATGCGCAAAAAACCCGACACGGTTGCACGCATGACGGCCGAACAGGCCAGTCTGCTTCGCAAGTTGGCCTTTGACGCTTATGAGCCGGAAGCGTTCAGCGCTGAACTGACCGGGACAGAAGCGGAACAGCGCATCGGCGTGTTGCAGGCGAAACTGAAACTCATGAGCGAACCGCCGCACACACAGTGAAGAAAATCGTGATGTGCCGGCGCAGGCAATGGGGAACCCCTCTCGCCGACCTTGCGTTTGCAGGGCTGGACCGAATCAGGAGGAGGAACTCATG
>DASSSM010000266.1:0-11881 GCA_035708425.1 Pseudolabrys sp. | reverse complement strand
CCGGACAAACCGCCGAGCGGCTGGCGGCCGTCGGCTACAAGCCGGAAGATATCGATATAGTTGTCCTTACCCATGGCCATCCAGACCACATTGGCGGGCTGACAGAGGGCGGCAAACCGGTATTTCCGAAAGCCCGCTATGTCTTCGGCGCCGCAGAATTCGATTTCTGGAAACGCGGCGAAAACGTACGGGAAGCTCGGAAATTCAATCGAGAGCTGTATGTAAAGATATGTACGCCCTTGGCCGACCGGTCGACCTTCATCAAGCCGGGCGACGAAGTTGCCCCCGGTATTACGGCCGTCGATGCCGCCGGTCATTCTCCCGGGTTGCTTGCTTTCCACATCGAAAGTAACGGCAAGCGGTTCATGGTCACCGCCGATACCTTCACCCAATACGTCATGGCCGTGCAGCGACCGGAGTGGCATTTTGAGATGGATGACGACAAGGACAAGGCTGTCGCCACCCGTAAACGAATACTCGACATGCTTGCAGCCGAAAAGTTGTTTGTTGCAGGCTTTCACATGCCCTTTCCTGGCATTGGCTTTGTGGAAAAAGGGCAGGGCGGCTATCGCTGGGTGCCGCACAGCTATCAACTCAATCTATAAGGCAGTCGATCAGACGGCGGCGATTATTTGCCCCACGTGAACGTCGCGGGTCTTTCCTGCTTCGGCTTAGGTTTGTTCTCATCGCAGCGGCCGATGCGGTCTTCGACCGTTAGTGCGGTCTTGTTGTCGAAGATCATGTAGTGGCACAGCGTGCCGTCCCGCAAAGTGCGGGCAACCCGCCCGGCACGTCCGTTGGCCGTCAATTCGTTTGAGGGATCGACGCCGTGAAACGTGCCGATCACCATCACGGTGCCGAGAAACAGGCTTGCGCCGAGAACGATGACGAAGAACGACGTGACGATTGTCACTTGCCAGAATTGCAAGCGTGCCTCGTTCGAACGGGCGATAGCTCGCTGGGCCTGGAAGGTCTGCAATTCCGAATGCCGCTTGTTAAATTGGGGACAGATCGCCTTTGAAAATTTAATGAAAAAGCCTTGATCAGTTCTAAAGACGACAATTCATATTGGCGTTTCGCAAGTAATGCGATTTAGGCAGGGGGCCATCGGCACCGCTGAATTTAGGCCCTTTTACGGGCGTTCATCGCAAGTGAGAGCAGCGTTCGCTGCGCGATCGCATCCGCCAAGGGTGCATTACGCCGAATATCCAGGGAAGCTTCGGCCAGTTGGTCCATGGCACGCAATAACCGTGGCAGCGTCCATGCGCGCAATGCTTCTCCCACTTTTGGTTCGCGCGTGAAATGGACGGGCGGCGCGGCGCGCTTCATTGCAAACTCGATAGTATCGCCGCTCTCGATGGCCAACATTATTTTGTGCAGGCTTGCAACTTGCCGAATCGCTGCGGAGATGATCGCGGCCGGGGAAGAACCACTGGCGCGCGCTTTAGAGAATTCACTATCGACCTCTCCGGTGCGACCGGCAAAAGCAGCATCGACGACGCCATCGAGCGCAATTTCTGAAGCATCGGCGACCGCAGCGGTAACGTCGGCGAGCTCGATGTTTTTCTTTCCGCGCGCATAAAGCGTCAGCTTGCGGATTTCGTTGCGCGATGAAAGCCGGTCGCTACCCAAGAGCCCGACCAAAGCTGCGCGAGCGTCGCCTTCGATTGTCAGGCCGGCGGTGCGAACTTCCTCGTCGATGAGTAGAGCCAAGGCACGTGCATTATCCGCGTAGCAGGGGAGGGCGGCGGCCGTCTTTGCCTTTTCACAAAGCGCACGCAATGGCGCGCTTTTTCCGAGATTGCCGGCTTCAATTATTATGCGGCACTCGGTCGACGGCGCCGCGATGACGGTGTCGACCGCCGGCGCGATATTCCGTGATCCAGCCTTTACCAAAACCGCTCGGCGGCCACCGAACAGCGGAACCGTGTGGGCCTCCTCCACTAAGCGTGAGGGATTGGCGGCAAGCTCGTCGCCATCGATGCGTACGAATGTGAAGGGATCGGCGGGATCGTCGACTGACGCCCGCACCAGGGCGTCCACCCGTTCTCGCACCAGGCCCGCATCAGGTCCGAACACCAGGACGATTGGTTGATTGTTGTCCGGTCTGGCGATGAAGCGGTCGACGTCGGCGGCTTTGATTGCAGTCATTTGCTCGTCATCGTGTGGCTGGCCGGCGCCAAAAGTTCACGATCAGGTGCCGGCTGCGAAATGCGAGGCCAGCCGGTTCCGGATGTTTTCGGCAATTTCCTTGGCAGCGCGATCTTCTGCGTCGCGCAGCCCGCGCTCGCCAGCGAACCGTTGCTGCTGGCCGGGAATATTGTAGGACACGCGGGCGAAGGTGTTGCCCTTGACGACCGGTTTTCCAGTCGCAATCTCGGTCAAAATATAATTAGCGTCGATCCCGTAATTGTTGATGTCAGGTCGCGCAGTATTGATGTCGACGATGACCTGGAGTTGTGTTGCGGCCAGGCGCACATTCAGGCGATAGAGTGGCGAAGCACCGCCAGCGCCGCCGGTGAGGTCGTAAATCAGTTCGTCGCGCACGCCCACGCTGACACGGGCTAGACGGCTGCCGCTCGGTGCGTCGATTGAAGCAACGTCGACGCTGCTCAGCCGATCAGCAACGCCGGTGACACCAGCCGGGGTGGGCCGCTCGGCATAAAGCGGCTGAAAACATCCGGCTGTCAGCCCGGCGAGGGCCAAGGCGACAAATATCCCAGCGAAACGCCTGGTGTCAGACCACGACATTGACGATCCTTTGTGGGACGACAATGACCTTTTTCGGGCTTTGGCCCCCCAGCGCCTTTTTTACAGCATCGAGGGCGAGAACGGCAGCCTCTATCTCTTTGTTCGTGGCGTTGCGATTGACGGTCACTTCGGCCCGTTTTTTGCCGTTTATTTGGACCGGCAGAGTGATGGTATCCTCGATCAGCAATTGAGGTTCGACCTTCGGCCAGCCTTCGCTCGCGACCAGCGTCTTGTGGCCGAGCGCCGCCCAGCATTCCTCGGCAAGATGCGGCATCATCGGGTGAAACAACTGAACCAGAATGTCGCCGGCTTCACGCAGTGACCAACTAAGCCCGTCATCTGGCGCCTTTTCGATGTTGCCGATCGCGTCGCCGAGGGCATTCGCAAATTCATAGATATGGGCTATGCAACGGTTAAAGCGCAATTTGTCGATGTCTTCCGAGACGTGAGCAAGCGCACGATGGGCGGCCTTGCGCACTTTTATCGCGGACTCGCCGAGATTTTGCGGCCGCACGGCCGGCGCCTGAATATTGGCAATTTCGCCGACGAGCCGCCAAAGGCGTTGCACAAAACGCCAGGCACCCTGCACGCCTTCTTCGGTCCAAATCACGTCACGGTCGGGCGGTGAATCCGACAGCATGAACCACCGTGCGGTGTCCGCACCGTACGCGGCGATAATATCGTCGGGATCCACCGTGTTTTTCTTCGACTTTGACATCTTTTCGATGGAGCCGATTTCAACTGGTTCGCCGGTTGCGGCGACCATTGCCCGCCGCGCATCTCCGATGCCTTCGATCTTGATGTTCGCTGGCTCGATCCATTCGCCGTTCTTGGCGCGATAAGTCTCGTGGACGACCATGCCTTGCGTGAACAATCCGGAGAAAGGCTCGTCCATCCCGACGAGACCGCACTTACGCATCGCACGTGTGAAAAAACGCGAGTAAAGCAAGTGTAAAATAGCGTGCTCAATGCCGCCGATGTACTGATCGACCGGTAGCCACTCATCGACCGTCTTGCGATCAGTAGGCGCCGTCTTGATCCATGGATCGGTAAAGCGTGCGAAGTACCAGGATGAATCGACAAACGTGTCCATGGTGTCGGTTTCGCGTCGCGCCGGCCCGGCGCACTTCGGGCACCTCACGCTTTTCCAAGTCGGATGATGATCGAGCGGATTACCAGGTTTGTCGAAGGTGACGTCCTCTGGCAACGTGACCGGGAGGTCGTTTTCCGGGACCGGAACCACGCCACATTTTTCGCAGTGGATGATGGGGATTGGACAGCCCCAGTAGCGCTGGCGCGAAATTCCCCAATCACGCAGCCGATAATTCACCTGGCGTTGAGCGACCGGACGATTGCCGCGCGTTTCCGTTTCAAGCCGTTTGGCGACCTCTTCTTTCGCTTGTTCGATTGTCATCCCGTCGAGGAAGCGCGAATTGATCATCGTGCCGTCGCCATCATAGGCAACGTCGGTGATGACGAACGTCTTCGGGTCCTGGCCGGGCGGGCAAACCACGGGCGTATTGCCGAGTCCATATTTGTTGACGAAATCGAGGTCACGCTGATCGTGCGCGGGGCAGCCGAAGATCGCGCCCGTTCCGTAGTCCATCAAAATGAAATTCGCGACATAGACCGGCAGCGTCCAGTTCCTATCAAACGGATGGATTGCCCTCATGCCGGTATCGAAACCGAGCTTCTCAGCGGTTTCTATTTCGGCCTGCGCCGTGCCCATGCGATGGCATTGCTCGATAAATTCTGCGAGTTTTGGGTTCTTCTTCGCCGCCGCTTGGCTGAGTGGGTGATCTGGCGAAAGCGCCATGAACTTCGCACCGAACAGGGTGTCGGGCCGCGTCGTGAATATCTCCAGTTCATTTTCCTTGTTAGGTGTCGTCGCCGGATCGAGCATGAAACGCAGCAACAAGCCTTCCGACCGCCCAATCCAGTTCTTCTGCATCAGGCGCACTTTTTCGGGCCAGCGCTCAAGAGTATCGAGCGCCTTGAGGAGATCCTCCGAGTAGTGACTGATCTTGAAGAACCATTGCGTGAGCTCACGCTGCTCGACCAATGCACCCGAGCGCCAGCCTCGGCCGTCGATGACCTGCTCGTTGGCCAATACGGTCTGATCGACTGGATCCCAGTTCACCTTTGATTGCTTGCGCTCGACCAGGCCCGCCTTCAGGAAGTCGAGGAACATCTTCTGCTGATGTTTGTAATAGGCCGGGTCGCAGGTCGCCACTTCGCGCGCCCAATCCAGAGACAGCCCCATCGACTGAAGCTGCTTCTTCATCGCTGCGATGTTGTCGTAGGTCCACGACTTGGGATGTACCTTACGGTCGATGGCGGCGTTCTCGGCGGGCATACCGAAGGCATCCCAGCCCATCGGATGCAGCACCGCGTTGCCCATGGCGCGCTTGAAGCGCGCGACGACGTCGCCCATCGTGTAGTTGCGGACATGCCCCATATGGATGCGCCCCGAGGGGTAGGGGAACATCTCCAGCACGTAGTATTTCGGCCTCGGGTCGTCGTTCTTTGTGGCGAAGATGTCGCGCTCGGACCAGACTTTTTGCCAGCGGGCTTCAGCCTGCCGGGCGTTATAGCGCTCGTTTTTACTCGAATCGGCGGTCATTTGCGCGTCTTTTTATGGCGCGCGGAACAGACACGAAAGAGGCCAATGGGTCAACCGTTGCCCCTTTATCCGTTACAAAAACCATGAAGAACCGGCCGTGGCTCCCGGCGGGTAGCGTCCTGCAGCCATTGCGCGACGCGAGCCTAGTCCTGTGCAAGTGCATGTTGCACGGCACGCAGCAGCGCTGTCGCATCGTAAGGCTTTTCGATGACCGGCGCGTTTGGAAATTTTTTCGCGTGTACGTCGTTGGCGCGCACACCTGTCAGAAACACAAATGGTACGCCTTGTGTGTGGAGCAAAGCTGCAACATCGAGGCTGTTCTGTTCCAGACCTAACTTCACGTCGAGCACCGCAAGGTCAAATTTCGGCTCGCGGCCGAGCACCTCGATAGCTTCGGCTGCAGAGGCAACACTTGTCACGTGCGATGCGCCGGCACGTTCCAGGATTTGCTGAATGTCGAGGGCAATCAGGAATTCGTCGTCCAACACAAAGCAACGCTTGCCGCGTACCAAGCTATCCGACCTAGGCAAGGGTCATCTCCCAATGGAACTTTCCCTTGTCCTACGAATTTAATAGGGCAGCATTTAAAAAAGACATAGATCTTAAAAATTCATGGTTGGACAGCTGAAACGCCCTTTCACTAACGTTGCGCGCGGGCGCGGATCATAGGTTTGCTTGTGGAATTTCATGATTCTTGGAAACGGAAGGCCTACCGCTCAATTCACGCCTTGCGAATCATGCCCGTTGCGCAAACGTCCTGGCTTGCGCGAATTCTCGAAGGAAGAGCTCGAGTTCGTCAAAACATTCAAGGTCGATGAATTACGCGTCGAACCCGGCATAAGTTTTCTCCGCGAAGGCACTCGCAGCGAACATCTGTACACCCTCCTCAAAGGATGGGCCTTCCGTTACAAGGTCCTCGATGACGGTCGCCGTCAGATCTTGAACTACGCGCTGCCTGCCGACATGGTCGGCCTGCAAGGCACTCTCATGCGCGAAATGCAGCATTCAGTGGAAGCGCTCACACCGGCCGTCTTGTGCGTTTTTCCGCGAGCAAAGCTTTGGGAGCTTTACAGCCGCCTGCCGTCTTTGGCGTTCGACATCACCTGGCTCGCGGCGCGCGAAGAGCAGTTCATCGACGAGCATCTGGTCAGTCTTGGTAGGCGTACCGCGCTTGAGCGAACCGCGTTTCTGCTTCTACATCTCTTCCTGCGTGCTGAGGATGCAGGCCTGGTCAAAGATACGAGCATCCAGTTTCCATTCACCCAACAGCACGTAGCCGACACGCTTGGAATGTCGCTCGTGCACACGAACAAGACACTCAAGCGACTCTTTTTGACGAAGGCGGTTCGCTGGAAAGATCGCGTATTTGAGGTTCTCGATCGCACAGCGCTTGTGAAGATTGCCGGCAGCAGTGTCAGTCAGCACGTGCCGCGCCCCTTTATTTAAGGTGGCGATTCGCGCCCTGGTACGATATAGGCAGCGCATGACCGCTGTCGCCCTGACCGGCCTGAAGCACGTCAGAACGGAAATTGCGCGTGCTTGTCGTGATGCCAACCGTGATCCTTCGGAAGTAACGTTGATTGCGGTTTCAAAAACGTTCACTGCGGACGCTATCGAGCCGGCGATTGCGGAAGGCCAGCGTGTGTTCGGAGAAAACCGTGTGCAGGAAGCTAAAGCGAAATGGCCGCGATTGCTGGAAAAACACGACGGCCTTGAACTGCACTTGATCGGGCCTCTGCAATCGAACAAGGCAAGGGAAGCTGTCAGCCTGTTCGACGCCATCCACTCCGTCGATCGCGCGAGTTTATGCGAAGCCTTGGCGAAGGAAATCGGCAAGCAGAAACGTCAGCCGACCTTGTTTGCTGAAATCAACACGGGCGCCGAAGCTCAAAAATCCGGAATTTTGCCACAGGATGCGGATGCGTTTCTCGCAGCATGCCGTGACCAATACGGGCTGAAGATCTCCGGCTTAATGTGCATTCCCCCGCTGGATGAAGCACCGGGACCGCATTTTGCGCTCACCGCAAAAATTGCGCGCCGCAATCGCCTTGACCTGCTGTCCATGGGCATGAGTGCTGATTTTGCAATCGCCATCGCGCTCGGCGCTACGCATGTGCGGGTGGGTACCGCAATTTTCGGGACACGCCAAAATTCGGCTGCCTGAATTTTCACTCCACCACAATTTTTGTTCTCGGACCGAGGCGCGGCAATAAGCGGCGCAGCATGTTGAATTCGAGAGCAACGCAACCTGCGGTCGGCGCGAATCCTTCGCGCGCCGCATGAATGAAAACGGCGCTGCCACGTTTTGCGACGCGCGGACGCGTGTTGTGATCGATTTCGACGATGAAATCGTAGAGCCTGTCTTTACGCGCCAGCCGATCGCCTTGAGCGTGCGGCGCTACTTTGATTGGCCGGTTATAGCGGCGATCGTGCGGATCTTCGCACCAGCCGTCAGTGGAGTTTATCCGTTGCGCAGGCAGCGATGTGATGGGACGCGGGTGCCTATCTGCACGCCACCACAATCGCAAGAGCCGGAACACGCCGCGGGGCGTACCGCCGTCGCCTTCACGTTTATTTGCCTTGATGCCGCCTCTGCCTAATGCCACTGGCAACGCAAGTGTTCCCGCGGTCAACCAGCCGCGCCGCGAGTCACCCGGCTTGCGACGTACTGTGATCCGGGACAAAGATCGTTTCTGCAATGTCGGCGCCATCTTGGCTTTTGCTGGACCAGCCCTAAATACCAGTTCACGCTTGCTCTTTTATCCCCGAATGCTCTATTTCGCGACAATACCGATGGATGCCAGCGCGTTTTTTAGAGGGATCTGGTGGGGCGATGGCCAATAAACGGACGATCCTGATTGTCGATGACGATGCTGAGTTGCGCGATGCGCTGGTCGAGCAGTTGGCCTTGCACGAGGAATTCGATGCAATTTCGGCAGACAGCGGAACCAAAGGCGTGCACGCGGCCAAGAACGGCCAGGTTGATCTGGTGATCATGGACGTAGGCCTGCCCGACGTCGATGGCCGGGAGGCCGTGCGGATCCTTCGCAAAAACGGTTTTAAAGCCCCGATCATTATGCTGACAGGTCACGATACGGATTCTGACACCATCCTCGGCCTTGAATCTGGTGCCAATGACTACATCACGAAGCCGTTCCGTTTTGCCGTTTTGTTAGCGCGCATACGCGCGCAACTTCGACAGCACGAGGCGAGCGAGGATGCCGTCTTCGCGATTGGTCCCTACACGTTCCGGCCAAGCTCGAAGCTGCTGCTCAGCCCGAAGGGCAGCAAGGTGCGCCTGACTGAAAAGGAAACGGCCATTTTGCGCTACCTCTATCGCGCCGGGCAGAAACCGGTTTCGCGTGAAACCCTGTTGCAGGAAGTGTGGGGCTATAATTCCGGCGTTACGACCCATACGCTTGAGACGCATATCTACCGTCTCCGCCAAAAGGTCGAAAGAGACGCCGCCGCGCCAGCTATACTTGTGACAGAGGCTGGCGGCTATAAGCTGGTCCCGTGATCTAAGGCTAGCATAGAGAGTCGTATGGGCCTCGAAGACGACATTGCTTTCTTCGAGCGGGTGCCGCCCTTGGCTGCGTTGGGGAAGCAGGCCTTGCGCATTCTTGCAATTGGCGCGGAAACGCGACATCTGCAAAGCGGCGCTGTGCTGTTTTATGCCGGCGAGCTTGCCGATGGCGGCTATGTCATCCAGGAAGGGTCGCTTCTGCTGGAGCCCGGTACGCTTTCCGAAGGCAAAGAAGTTACGGTGGGTCCTGGCACGCTGATCGGCGAATTGGCGCTTCTCACCAACACAGTGTGTCAGGCCACGGCGATTGCAATAGAGCCGACGGTTGTCGTTCGTATCTCGCGCAATCTTTTCCGAAAAATGCTGGAAGGCTATCCGGGCGCGGCTGAGAAAATGCGCGAAAGCATGATCGAGCGGCTGCAGTCC
Organism: Pseudolabrys sp.; assembly: GCA_035708425.1. Classification (GTDB taxonomy): domain Bacteria; phylum Pseudomonadota; class Alphaproteobacteria; order Rhizobiales; family Xanthobacteraceae; genus Pseudolabrys. The sequence continues at coordinate 2,555 of DASSSM010000266.1, read as the reverse complement.
TGGTCGAGAGAGCTTGCTGGGGTGAAACGTGCGCTCGAGGCGCGTGACAAGACCTAATTCAATTTCAGAAATTTCAGAGCTCGATCATCGCCGTTACCGGCACGTGATCCGACGGTCGCTTCGCTCCGCGGTATTTCTTGCCGATCTTGATGGCCGAAACACGGTCGGCGAGTGCATCCGAAGTCCAGACGTGGTCGAGCCTTCGCCCGCGATCGGACGCCCGCCAATTATCCATCGCGCGATAGCTCCACCAGGTGTAAAGCTTTTCAGGCTCTGGGGTCAGCACGCGCATACTGTCAATCCAGCCGCCTGACTTTTGTGCAGCGACAAGTTTTTCGCACTCGACGGGTGTGTGCGAGACGACCTTGATCATCTGCTTGTGACTCCAGACGTCGTGCTCGAGTGGGGCCACATTGAGGTCGCCTACGAGAATGGCGCGTTGCGCCTTCTCCGGACGCAGCCCGGCATGGGCGCGCATCTCATCGAGGAAATCCAGCTTGTGGCGGAATTTCAGATTGGCCGCAGGATCGGGCTCATCGCCGCCGGCCGGAACGTAAAAGTTGTGCAAAGTAATCGGGTCGTTCAGCTTGGCGCGCTCGCCAAGAACCACCGAAATATGCCGGCAGTCGGCCTTCCCGCAGAAACTCTGCACGTCGACCTTCTCAAAGGGAACGCGCGAGAGGACTGCCACGCCGTGATAGCCCTTCTGCCCGCTAATAGCTGCGTGCTCGTACCCGAGCCGTTTGAACCGCTTGAGCGGGAAAGCATCGTCGGGGCACTTCGTTTCCTGCAGGCACAGGATGTCAGGCTGTGCACTTCTTAAAAAACCCGCGACCAGATCAATTCGAAGCCGTATCGAGTTGATATTCCAGGTGGTGATCTTGAGAGACATGGCGTGCAATTTATGACGCCAGACACACATTTTCCAACGTCATGACCGGACTTGTCCCGGCCATCCACGCCTTAATTTTGTGTGCCAATGAGCGTTGTTGTTCGAGTCAGCGGTCGACGTCAATTGTGGTATCGCGTGTAGTCGATTTTGAATAATGCCGGGTCGGGCCGTTTACTGGTGTCGAGGTTATAGACCGCGACCGTGGTGTCGTAACCTTGAGGGTCCGTCACAGTCCACTGCTTGAGCTGCATATCCTTCGTACTGAACATGATCATCAGGCGGCTCGTGCCAACGACCCCGTTTTTCTCCTCAAGAACGACGGTAACAAAGATGTCGTCGGCATAGACGGACACCAGGTTTGTGTCTTTGGTCAGATCGACACGCTCCGCCAGAAGGAAACGCAGCGGAGTCTGCGACAGCGGATAGACATCCTGCGTTGCTAAACGACGGTCGCGCACGACGACCGATGAGCCGTCAGCAATCAATTCAATCGGGCTCGGATCATCATATTCGAAGCGGACCCGGCCCGGCTTATAGATGTAGAAGTCCCCTTGCGTGCGGCTGCCGTCCGGGCCGACCTGTACAAAATTTCCCGTCAGCACCTGCACGCCGGACAGGTAGTTGTTGACGCGCTCAACAATTGCCCGTTGCTCGGGGGTAAGCTTGCCAGCACCATTTGCCTTGCCGAGCAGGGCAGCAAAGGGGTTGGAGATTGGGTTGTGCGATGGCGCGGGCTGCGGCGCTTGTGCCCGCGCACCGAGTGCCTGGCCCGGAACTGCAGGCTTGGCGGCTGGAGCAGAAGATGGAGGCACGCCGCCCTGGGTCTGCAAGACAGGCGGACGCGGGGTGGGAAGCGGGATGGTCTGCGCGAGTGCTGGAACCGTGAGGCAGGCCAAAAGCGCGGCAAAGCCCAGTTTTGCACCGGTTCGCGCCTTGCGGTGTGCCGTCATTGTGTTCTCCGCCTCGTGCCCCCACGGTATCTCGATAAGCCTATAGGGGCCGGCTGTGGCGATTTCGCGGCCCACTGAGCGTAACGTCAACCGGCTTAATGACGAACGGGGCGATTCTCAATAGCGGTCGTCAGTCGGGTTTTCCGGGATCAGAATCTCGCGTTTGCCGGCATGGTTAGGCTGTCCGACGATGCCTTCTTCCTCCATGCGTTCCATGATCGTGGCGGCGCGGTTGTACCCGATCTGAAGGCGCCGCTGGATGTAGGAGGTTGACGCCTTGCGGTCCCGCTTCACGATGGCGACCGCCTGTTGATAGATGTCGCCGCCCTCGGCGAGTCCCATGCCTGTCGAATCGAAGATCGGGTTTCCGTCCTCGTCCTCGTCGCCGCCGGCGGTCACTTCCTCAAGATATTCGGGCGTGCCTTGCGACTTCAGGTGCCGCACGACTTTCTCGACTTCCTCGTCCGAGACGAAAGGTCCATGCACGCGGCTAATGCGGCCGCCGCCAGCCATGTAAAGCATGTCCCCTTGGCCGAGCAGTTGCTCCGCGCCCTGCTCGCCGAGGATTGTGCGGCTGTCGATCTTCGACGTCACCTGAAACGAGATGCGGGTCGGAAAATTCGCCTTGATGGTGCCGGTGATGACGTCAACGGACGGGCGCTGCGTAGCGAGGATCACATGGACGCCGGCAGCGCGAGCCATCTGTGCCAGTC
>DASSSM010000265.1:0-10591 GCA_035708425.1 Pseudolabrys sp. | reverse complement strand
GTCGATTTTCTGTTGAAGAAGAACAAGGTCGATACTTTTCATGGTGCGGGACGCATCACCGGCCCCGGCAAGGTCGAGGTCAAAGGCGCCGACAACAAGACACAGATCCTGGAAACCAAATCCATCGTCATTGCCACGGGCTCCGATGTTGCGCGCCTCAGAGGCATCGAGATCGACGAAAAACGTATTGTGTCGTCGACCGGCGCGCTGTCGCTGCCGGAGGTTCCGAAGCATCTGCTTGTGGTTGGCGCCGGCGTGATCGGGCTCGAGCTGGGCTCTGTCTGGCGACGGCTTGGCGCGCAGGTGACTGTGGTCGAATTCCTTGACGGAATCTTGCCCGGCACGGACGGCGAAGTGCGCCGCCAGGCGCAGCGATTGCTCGAAAAGCAGGGACTGACGTTCAAGCTGTCTTCGAAAGTGACGGCGGTCGACGCGTCCGGAAAGCGGCTAAAGGCAACAGTCGAGCCTGCGAAAGGCGGCACGGCGGAAACGATCGAGGCCGACATTGTTCTGGTCGCAATCGGGCGTGTGCCGTACACCGAGGGTCTCGGCCTCAACGAGGTCGGGGTGAAGCTTGATGAGCGCGGACGTGTAGTCGTCGATCATTATTATGCGACGAGCGTCCCCGGCATCTGGGCAATCGGAGATGTTATCGCCGGGCCGATGCTGGCGCACAAAGCCCAGGACGAAGGCGTTGCGGTTGCAGAAATTCTGGTCGGCCAGGCGGGCCACGTGAACTACGACGCCATCCCGAACGTCGTCTATACTTTTCCGGAAATTGCGACAGTCGGAAAAGGGGAGGAGGAGTTGAAAGCCGCTGGCGTCGCCTACAACGCCGGGAAGTTTCCGTTCACCGCCAACGGGCGCGCCAAGGTGAACCTGACCACAGACGGCTTCGTGAAAATCCTGGCTGACGCCAAGACCGACCGTGTGCTCGGCGTGCAGCTCATCTGCGCCGACGCCGGCAACATGATCGCCGAAGCTGCCATAGCAATGGAATTCGGCGCATCGGCCGAAGATATTGCGCGCACATGCCACGCGCATCCGACATTGTCGGAGGCCGTCAAGGAAGCCGCGATGGCGGTGGCGAAGCGCACAATTCATATGTAGCTTCGGCGACAGCAAGGAAAAATCGGGGGTGTTAAATGGCCAAAGGCCATAAGGACAAAGTTGCGGTCATCACCGGCGCTGCAGGCGGCATCGGGCAGGCCTTTGCGAAGCGGTTGGCCGAAGACGGCGTGCACATTGCCATCGTCGATCTCGGCGACAGCAGCGCCACCGTGAAGTTGATCGAGGCCGCCGGGCGCCAGGCGATTGCCGTCAAATGCGATGTGGCCTCGGAAGCGTCCGTTGCGGCCATGGCCAAGGAGGTCGGCAAGAAATTCAGCAACGTCGATATCGTAGTGAATTGCGCCGGCATTTTCCCGCAGAAGAATTTTCCCGAAATGACCTTCGCGGACTGGCGCACCGTGCTTTCGATCAATCTCGACGGCACGTTTCTGGTAACCGCTGTATTCGTGCCTAGCATGCGTGCGCGCAAATGGGGGCGCATCGTCAATATGGCCTCAAGCACGCTCGGTTCGGTGGTGACCGGGTTCGCGCACTATGTTGCAAGCAAGGGCGGCATTGTCGGCTTCACGCGTGCGCTCGCCAGCGATCTGGCAGCGGACGGGATTACCGTAAACGCGATCGCGCCCGGCCTGACCCGCTCGCCGGGAACTTTGGTGCGTGCACCGCGCCCCGGTTTCAAGACCATGGATGACGAGTTTGCTGCGGTCGCGCAGATGCAGGCGATCAAGCGCGTGGAAGTGCCTGACGATCTGGTCGGCGCCGTCTCGTTTTTGACCAGCGACGATGCCGCATTCATTACCGGGCAAACGCTGAACGTCGACGGCGGGCGCGTGCGCAGCTAGTGCCCGGCCAGATGGAGGGCGTGCGGCGCCAATAGACCCAAGGCCATGAAGCCAAGGCCAAAGACGCCCGCGAGACCCGCCAGCCAGGCTAGCGCGACAATCCCCGTGATGACAGCCGCTGACGCAAGCACAATCCCGATCTGAAACGCGGCGGATGCGAATTCATATTGGTGATATTTCGCGAGCCAGGTCTCGCGGTCGTGCTCGTATTTCTCGGCCAAGGCGCGCAATTCCTTGCGGCCATCCTGCTCCTTTGGGTCGGATTCGTATCTGTTCACCGTGTTACGCCAGGCCTCGATTTGCTTGGTGACCGCTGCCTTGCTTTCCTCATGGGTGATTGACGGCAATTGTACCGCCATGGCCTCGGCAGCGATGCGTAGGCTGGTCTGCCGGATGGTCTTGGCCTGGAAGAAATTCCAGGTGTCGGAGGCCTTGATGTTGTCGGCAATGGCTGTGGTCTGCGCGCTCTTGCCTAGCGTTTCGGAAAACGCCAGAAACAGCGCCAGGACGGAAATCAGCAGTGCAATCTTCTTGTTGGAGTGCGATGCATGCTCGGCGTGCTCGGCATGTTCCAGATTTTCATGCGCACTCATCGCCCCCTCCCATAATCCACGGGCACGATGCTGGTAAAACCCATGCAGTGCAAGAGGGCGCGTTACGCGCGTGGATGGGCGTTGTTATAAACTTCGAGTAAACGCTCGGCATCGACCCCTGTATAGATCTGCGTGGTTGACAATGAAGCGTGTCCGAGCAGCTCCTGAATGGATCGCAGGTCGCCGCCGCGCGTGAGCAAATGGGTCGCGAAGGAATGCCGCAAGGCGTGCGGCGTGGCGGTGTCAGCCAGCCCGAGCGCGCCGCGGAGCCGCGCCATCGTCAACTGCACAATGCGAGGTGACAGCGGTTTGCCGCGCGCCCCGACAAAAAGTGGCCCGTTCGGAGGATTTTCGTATGGACACTGCGCGACGTAGTCGGCGATCGCCTTCGTGACCTGAGGAAGCACCGGCACCATCCGCGTTTTGTTGCCCTTGCCGGTGACGATGAGGCTATCGGACTTGTCGGTGACGTCCTTGCGTTTCAACCCAAGAGCCTCGGAGATCCGGAGGCCACACCCATAGAGCAGCGCGAGCACGGCCGCGTCGCGTGCGATAATCCATGGCTCGCGTTCTTCGCCCTCACGCAAGTCTGTATCGGCGATTTTCTTGGCGGCGGAAATGGCCAACGGTTTTGGCAGTGTTCTCGGCAGTTTCGGTGTGCGCACCGCCGCTAGTGCCGCAACTTTTCCTTTCCCGTTTCGTTCGAGAAAGCGCGCGAAAGAACGGCAGCCCGCAAGCGTCCGCATCAGCGAGCGATTGCCGGCACCCTTGTTTCGCCGCGCGGCCATGAAGGCGCGAATATCCGCTGGGGTCAGCTTGGCGAGTTGCTTCAGCGTCGGCGCGGAACCCAAATGGTCGGTCAGAAAGCTCAGGAACTGGGACACGTCGCGCCTATAGGCATCCAGTGTTTTCACGGACATCCGGCGCTCGGCGCCCAGATGACTAAGCCATCGCGCGATTTCGGCACTGATGTCGGGCGCGACGCGAAACACGTCCGCGATGGGTGTCCTGGCGGCGGTCATTGCGGCAAGAGTGACATTGCTTTCTTCACCCTTCCTTAAAGCCGCGGAATCGGCCAGACCTGAGCCCATGACCACGCGCGTCGTCGATATTCTGGTGCCGGTGGCGCTTGACCAGACCTATTCCTACCGGGTTCCGGCCGGGCTCGAGCTCGCGCCGGGTAATCTGGTGTCGGTGTCGCTCGGTGCACGGGAATGCATGGGCGTCGTCTGGGCGGAAAATCCCGCGCCAAATCCGCGACTGCACAACCGGCTGAAAGACGTCGATGAAAAGCTCGACGTGCCGCCGCTCAAAGCCGAGCTGCGCCAGTTCGTCGACTGGGTTTCGAGCTACACGCTGGCGTCGCGCGGCACTGTGCTGCGTATGGCCCTGCGCATGGGCGAACATCTCGGACCGGGACGTGAGCAAGTCGGCGTTCGCCTGGCTGGCCCGCCACCGCAACGAGTGACTCCCGCGCGCGCGCGCGTACTCCGGCTTGTTGCAGACGGACTCACGCGTTCGAAAGGGGCGGCGGCGAAGGAAGCCGGCGTCAGCGCGAGTGTCATCAATGGATTGATCGATGAAGGCGCGCTCGAAACGGTGGTGATTCCGCCCGATCGGGTGGCGCTGCCGCCGGATCCCAATTTCAGCAAGCCGGAATTCTCGCTGGCGCAGCTCGCCGCTGCCGATATGTTGCGCAAGACGGTTGAGCAGGGCGGCTATACGGTGACCCTGCTGGACGGGGTCACCGGTTCGGGAAAAACAGAGGTCTACTTCGAAGCAGTTGCCGAAAATATCCGGCGCAAGCGGCAGACCTTGATTCTGATGCCGGAAATTGCGCTGACCGCCCAGTTTCTCGACCGCTTCTCCGGCCGCTTCGGCACGCGGCCAGCCGAATGGCACTCGCAAATTTCAGCGCGCAAGCGCGCACAGACCTGGGCCGCGGTTGCCGCGAATGAAGTCTCGGTGATTGTCGGCGCCCGTTCGGCCTTGTTCCTGCCCTATGCCGATCTTGGACTCATCGTCGTCGACGAAGAGCATGACCCGGCCTACAAGCAGGAAGATGGCGCGCACTACCACGCACGAGACATGGCCGTCGTACGCGGCTCGATCGCGAAAATTCCGGTTGTGCTCGCATCAGCAACCCCCTCGGTCGAATCGGAAGTGAATGCACGCCGCGGCCGTTACCGGCATGTGCATTTGCCTGAGCGTTTCGGGGGCGCGCATCTGCCATCGATCGAAGCGATCGACATGCGTCGCGAGGGTCCACCGCGCGGACGTTTTATTTCACCGCGGCTGGCCGAAGCCGTGGCGGTATCGCTGACGCGCGGCGAGCAGGCGCTGCTGTTTCTCAATCGTCGCGGCTATTCGCCCCTCACATTGTGCAGGGCGTGCGGTTTCCGTTTCCACTGTCCGAATTGCGATGCCTGGCTGGTCGATCATCGCTTCAAGCGCAGGCTCGTGTGTCATCACTGCGGATATTCGATTCCACCACCGGCGGAATGTCCAAATTGCCACGCGACCGAAAGCCTCGCTGCCGTTGGCCCCGGCGTGGAACGGCTCGAACAGGAGGCGGCTGACCTGTTCCCGCAGGCGCGGATTTTAGTGCTGTCGAGCGATCTCGTGGAATCGGTCGAACGCCTGCGGCAAGAGCTCGACGACGTTGCCGAGGGTCGTTTCGATCTCGTCATCGGCACACAACTTGTGGCCAAAGGGCACCATTTCCCCAAGCTCAACCTGGTCGGCATCGTCGACGCGGATCTCGGTCTTGGCAACGGCGATCCCCGTGCGCCGGAGCGTACTTTTCAGTTGTTGCACCAAGTGGTTGGACGAGCAGGGCGCGAGGAGGGGCGGGGTTTTGGCTACCTGCAGACCCACCAGCCAGAACATCCGGTCATGCGCGCGCTTATTTCCGGCGACCGCGAGGCCTTCTACAAAAGCGAAATCGAACAGCGCGAGCGTACGGGTTATCCGCCATTTGGACGGCTGGCAGGGCTGGTCATCACCGCAAATGAGCGGCACGCCGCCGAAGCCTACGGCCGCACCCTCGCCAAGGCCGCTCCCCGCGATGAACATGTCCGCGTGCTCGGGCCCGCCGAAGCACCGATCGCGGTCGTGCGTGGCCGGCATCGCTTTCGCCTGCTTGTGAAATCGCCGCGCGCCTTCGACCTTTCGGCTTACTTGCGTGCCTGGCTTGCCGAGGCGCCCAAGCCACGCGGCAATGTGCGGCTGGAAGTCGACGTCGATCCGCAGAGTTTTTTCTAGACATCACGACGGAAATTTCAGTCCTGGTCACTCGGGCATTTCGTCGTGACGTGCGTTCGGCTGCAACAAGACACATGCAGCGGCTGCGAAAATCATCGCAAAACCGATTATGTCGGGAACTGTCAGACGCTCGCCAAGCACAATCGCAGTTGCGCCGACCCCGATCACGGGGACCAAAAGCGATCCGAGCGCTGCCGTCGTTGCTGGCAACCGCCCCACGATCGACCACCATAGGAAATGTGCAAGGCCAACGCCGAACAATCCAACAAAAAGGATTGCCAGTATCGTATCCTTCTGCAGCGGCCAGAGATGCGGATAGCCTTCGAAAGCGAAGCTCCCGGCGACGATGAACACCAGTCCGAACAACAATTGCCACGCCGCATTGACCAGCGGCTCGACCGTCACTTTCGCCCATTTAATGTATACGGTCGCGATGGCCCATGTCAGCGCGCAGCCGAGCGAATAGAAGACAAATGGAGGGAATCCGGTGGCAAACAATGGCCACAACAGAATTGTGATGCCGACGATGCATAGACCGAATGCAAACCAGCGAATCGTATTGAGACGCTCGCCGAGCACGAGCCAGCTGAGGACGACCGTCCATATTGGCATCGAATAGGTGATGATAATGGCGCGCGAAGTGGCACCGCTGAGCTGCGCGAAACCGGAAAGGACTTGGAAGCCCGCCACATTAAGAAATCCCGCAACCATGACATGAATGTACTCGCCACGAGGTACCTTCATGTTGTGGCCAGTGACGCTGGCGGCCAAAAACAGAATTGCGGCGCCTATGCCGGAGCCGGCAACGCGCAGGCTCCAGGGCGATATCTCACGCAAGGCGAACGCGGCGGCGATCCAGTTCAGTCCCCAGGCAAATGCAAGTAGCACGACCAGCAGCCTTGCGGTCGCGGCGCTGTCTGCTTTCGCATTCGGATTTGGCATCGCGATGAGGAATTCCGGCCGGCGCTTCGGTAGCGCACGCTATAGCGCGCTCGTCTGTCTGGCGAGGTAGCCCTGCGATGCAAATCTGACGGTAGCCGGAACCGCGGCGAATGGGCCGCCGTGTTGCGCCGCCATGCCTGCTGTGTTAGCTAGCCCACGATTTCAGGGGGTTTCCGCAGACTTTCGCGACGTCTCCAGGAATCGGAATTCCAGCTTGAATTCCAATGGTTTGCGCCGCCTTCCGCGACGGCGAGCGGCCTGTGGATGAAGTAGAGGCAACGAGCGTTCCCGTGGCAGGTAAAGATCAGACCATCTCCGGCATGGCTGGCCGTTATGCCACCGCGTTGTTCGAGCTTGCGCTCGAGAACAAGGCGGTCGATGCGGTCAAGAAGGATCTCGATCAGTTCGACGCGCTCATTGCCGACAGCGCTGATCTCAATCGCCTGGTGCGCAGTCCGGTCTTCGACGCCGACGAACAGCTCAAGGCCCTGTCCGCGATCCTCGTCAAGGCCGGTATCGCCGGCACCGCTGCAAATTTCCTGAGGGTGATCACCACGAACCGCCGGCTGTTCGCCGTGCGCGACATGATCCGCGGCTATCGCGCGCTGGTCGCACGCCACAAGGGCGAGGTGACCGCTCACGTGACCGTCGCCGAGAAATTCAGCGACACGCATCTCGACGCTCTCAAGAGCGCGCTCAAAACGGTGACGGGCGGCAAGGACATCGACCTCGACGTCAAGATCGATCCTGCCATCATCGGCGGGCTGGTTGTGAAAGTGGGAAGCCGCATGGTCGACAGTTCGCTCCGCACCAAGCTCAACGCGATCAAGCATGCGATGAAAGAGGCCCGCTGATGGATATCCGCGCCGCAGAGATTTCCGCAATCCTGAAAGAGCAGATCAAGAACTTCGGCCAGGAAGCCGAAGTCTCCGAGGTCGGACAAGTGCTCTCCGTCGGCGACGGCATCGCCCGCGTCTACGGCCTCGACAATGTCCAGGCCGGCGAACTGGTCGAGTTCGAAAATGGCGTGCGTGGTATGACGCTCAATCTCGAAATCGACAATGTCGGCATCGTGATTTTCGGCAATGACCGTGAAATCAAGGAAGGTCAGACCGTCAAGCGGACCGGCGCCATTGTCGACGTGCCGGTCGGCAAGGGCTTGCTCGGCCGCGTCGTAGACGCGCTTGGCAACCCGATCGACGGCAAGGGCCCGATAAAGTCTGACAAACGCGCCCGCGTCGACGTGAAGGCGCCCGGCATTATTCCGCGCAAGTCCGTGCACGAGCCGATGGCGACCGGTCTTAAGGCGATCGACTCGCTAATTCCTATCGGTCGCGGCCAGCGTGAGCTGATCATTGGCGACCGTCAGACCGGCAAGACCGCGATTGCGCTCGACACAATCCTCAATCAGAAACCACTCAATGCGCAGCCGGACGAGAAGATCAAGCTCTATTGCGTCTATGTTGCGGTTGGCCAGAAGCGCTCGACCGTCGCGCAATTCGTGAAGGTGCTCGAGGAGCAGGGCGCGCTTGACTATTCCATCATCATTGCCGCCACCGCCTCCGATCCGGCACCAATGCAGTACCTGGCGCCGTTCAGCGGCTGCACCATGGGCGAATATTTCCGCGATAACGGCATGCACGCCGTCATCATCTATGACGACCTGTCCAAGCAGGCCGTCGCCTATCGCCAGATGTCGCTGCTGCTGCGCCGTCCGCCCGGTCGCGAAGCCTATCCGGGTGACGTGTTCTACTTGCATTCGCGTCTTCTCGAGCGCGCTGCGAAGATGAACGACGAGAATAAGGCCGGCTCGCTGACCGCGCTGCCGGTGATCGAGACGCAGGCCAACGACGTCTCCGCCTACATTCCGACCAACGTCATCTCGATCACCGACGGGCAGATCTTCCTGGAGACTGACCTTTTTTACCAGGGCATTCGCCCGGCGGTGAACGTCGGTCTTTCGGTGTCGCGCGTGGGCTCTTCTGCCCAGACCAAGGCGATGAAGAAAGTCGCCGGGCGCATCAAGGGCGAGCTGGCGCAGTACCGCGAGATGGCGGCATTTGCGCAATTTGGCTCCGACCTCGACGCAACGACTCAGCGCCTGCTCAATCGCGGCGCGCGCCTAACCGAGCTGCTTAAGCAGCCGCAATTTTCGCCACTGAAGATGGAAGAGCAGGTCTGCGTGATCTACGCCGGCGTCAACGGCTATCTCGATCCGATCGACGTCGCTCGCGTACGGCCTTTCGAAAGCGGGCTGCTGACGCTGCTGCGCAGCAAGCACGCCGATCTGCTCGACAGCATCCGTAATAGCGGCGACCTGTCGGATGCCGATGCCGCCAAGCTCAAGGGCGTAGTCGACGGCTACGCCAGGACGTTCGCCTGATGACGGTATAGGGAGCAAACGGGACTCGTACGACATGGCCAGCCTCAAGGACATGCGTGTTCGCATCGCCGCCACCAAGGCGACGCAGAAGATCACCAAGGCCATGCAAATGGTTGCGGCGTCCAAGCTGCGCCGTGCGCAGGCTGCGGCGGAAGCGGCGCGTCCTTTCGCCGAGCGCATGGGAAAAGTGCTGGGCTCGATCGCCTCGGCGGTGGCCGGCAGCGATTCGGCGCCGAAATTGCTGGCCGGCACCGGCGCCAACAGAGTGCACCTGCTGGTGGTCTGCACCGCGGAACGTGGCTTGTGCGGGCCCTTCAACTCGTCGATTGTGCGCTTGGCGCGCGAAAAGGTGAATGCGCTGGTCAACGACGGCAAAGAGGTCAAGATTCTTTGCGTCGGGCGAAAAGGCCACGAGCAGCTGCGCCGCCTTTATGGAAAGCTGATCATCGAGACCGTCGAGCTTCGCGGCGTTCGCACGATCGGGCTTGAACAGGCAGAGATGATCGCCAAAAAGGTCATCGCGCTGTTCGACCAGGGCGCCTTCGACGTTTGCACGCTGTTCTTCTCCCGATTCAAATCGGTCATCGCGCAGGTCCCGACCGCGCAGCAGATCATTCCGCCGGTATTCGAAAATGACGCCGAAAACGGCACAAGCGCCGCCTATGAATACGAGCCGGAAGAGGATGAGATCCTCGCCGAGCTTCTGCCGCGTAACCTTTCCGTGCAGGTGTTCCGCGCGCTTCTTGAGAATGCCGCCTCGGAGCAGGGCGCACGCATGAGCGCGATGGACAACGCCACGCGCAACGCAGGCGAGATGATCCGAAAGCAAACGCTCACTTACAACCGCACGCGTCAGGCGATGATCACCAAAGAACTGATCGAGATCATCTCCGGCGCCGAGGCGCTTTAATTCCGCAACGAGGGACGACATGGCTACACCCAACGCAGTCGGAAAAATAACGCAGGTCATCGGCGCCGTCGTCGACGTGCAGTTCGAGGATCATCTGCCGGCGATCCTGAACGCGCTCGAGACCAAGAATGGCGGCAACCGCCTGGTGCTCGAGGTCGCTCAGCATCTTGGCGAATCGACGGTGCGTACCGTCGCGATGGACTCGTCGGAAGGCCTGGTGCGCGGCCAGGAAGTCACCGACACGGGTGAGCCGATCGAGGTGCCAGTCGGTCCGGGGTTGCTCGGCCGCATCATCAACGTGATCGGTGATCCGGTAGACGAAGCAGGCCCGGTCAAGGCCGAATCCAAGCGCGCTATCCATCAGAATGCGCCCGCCTACACTGACCAGTCTACCGAGGCGCAAATTCTGATCACGGGCATCAAGGTTGTCGATCTGCTCGCACCGTATGCCAAGGGCGGCAAGATTGGCCTGTTCGGCGGGGCCGGAGTCGGAAAGACGGTGCTGATCATGGAGCTGATCAACAACGTCGCCAAGGCGCACGGCGGCTATTCGGTGTTTGCCGGTGTCGGCGAGCGCACGCGCGAG
>DASSSM010000264.1:0-6290 GCA_035708425.1 Pseudolabrys sp. | reverse complement strand
CGGCGCCTGGATGACCTCGCTGCGCGATCAGGAGAAGCTCACGGGCAACATCCGGCCGATCGTTCTCAACATCTGCAATTTTTCGAAGCCGGCGGCGGGCGAGCCTGCGTTGCTGTCATTCGATGATGCCCGCACGCTCTTTCACGAATTTGGTCATGCGTTGCATGGAATGCTGTCCGACGTAACCTATCCTCTTATTGCGGGGACGGCCGTCCCCAGCGATTTCGTCGAATTACCCTCGCAGCTCTATGAGCATTGGCTGGAGGTGCCGGAGATCCTGCAGAAGTATGCATTGCAAGCAAGCACCGGTGAGCCGATGCCGAAGGCCCTGCTCGAGCGGCTGCTGGCCACTCGCACTTTCAACCAGGGCTTCGCCACGATCGAATATACAGCCTGCGCACTGGTTGACCTCGATCTGCATTCGTTGCCGGATGCGGCCGCGCTCGATGTCGCAGCTTTCGAGCGCATGGACCTCGAGCGCATCGCGATGCCGCCTGAGATCGTGATGCGACATCGGCTCCCGCATTTTCAGCACTTGTTCTCAGGTGACGGCTATGCGGCCGGCTACTATTCGTACATGTGGTCGGAGGTTCTCGATGCCGATGCTTTCGCCGCGTTCGAGGAGAGCGGCAATGCGTTCGACCCGGCAACGGCGAAGCGCCTGAGCGACTATGTCTACAGCGCAGGAAACCGCCGTGATCCTGCGGATGCCTACAAGGCCTTTCGTGGCCGGCTGCCGACCGTCGATGCCTTGCTGAAAAAGCGTGGGCTGGTTGACGCGAAGGCTAGCTCGCGTTGAGGGTCACCGTAGCCGGCGAAGGTGCAGCGGGCTTGGTGTCGAACGCTGGCTTGCCTGAAAACAGGTGGACGCAGATCAGCGTCACGATCAGGACTTCGAAAAACGCTTCGACGATTTTTTCCATGGCGCCCTCCATGTGGCAGGTCATGTCGCAGGTCTTGGGCGGCACATCCGCCCTTACATATTTGTCGGCTGGACTCGCCATATGGTTCACAGCCCACTAAAAGGCGCGGCAGGTCTGTCGGCGGCGGGCGAAAAAAATCCAACCGTTTCCGCATATTGAAACTCCGGGGGGTTGAATGACCCTGCACAATGCGGGCCATCGCCGTGGTGTTGTGGCCGCGCCGCATGCGGCCACCGTCGAGGACGGGCGCGCGATCATTGCCGAAGGCGGCAATGCCATCGAGGCGATGCTCGCAATGGCCGCATCCATCGCGGCAGTCTATCCGCATATGAACCACATTGGCGGCGACGGTTTCTGGCTGGTCCGGGAGCCGTCCGGCCGCGTGCGGGCGCTGATGGGCGCCGGACGGGCAGGCACCAGGGCGACACCACGGCTTTATCGTGAGGCCGGTTACGATGAAATTCCGGGACGCGGGCCGCTCGCCGCGCTGACAGTGCCGGGCGCGGTCGCCGCATGGACGCTCGCTGCGGACGCCGCCAAAGCGCAGGGCGGCAAGATGCCACTCGATTTACTGCTTGCGCCCGCCATCAAACATGCGAGCGGCGGATATGTTGTGACGCGCAGCCAGGCGCGATTGACAGCTGAAAAGCTTCCGGAGATGGACAAGGCTGTCGGCTTCAAGAATGCATTTTTGCTCGACGGCAAAGTCCCCGAGGCCGGTGCGCGGCTGAAGCAGACGGCTCTTGCCGCGACGCTTGAGCAGCTTGCCCATGCCGGGCTCGACGATTTTTACCGGGGCGACATTGGGCGCGAGATCGCCGCCGATCTCGATCGCATTGGTAGCCCTGTGACGCGCGCTGACATGGAAAGCTATCGCGCGATCGTGGATGAGCCGCTCCGTGTCGTGACGCAAGCCGGCACGCTCTATAACGTTCCGCCCCCGACGCAGGGCTTGGCGTCGCTGATTATTCTTGCGCTGTTCGAACGCCTTCGTGTCACCCGAGCCGAAAGCTTCGAGCATATCCATGGCATTGTCGAAGCAACCAAGCGCGCGTTCCGCGTGCGCGATCAGGTCGTCACGGATCCGGATAAAATCACGGCAGATCTCGGCCGGTATTTCTTGCCGTCATTCCTCGATGGCGAGGCAGCAAAGATCGATCCGCGCAAGGCGGCGCGCTGGCCCGCGCCTCACGGCGAGGGCGACACAATCTGGATGGGCGCAGCGGATTCAAGTGGGCTCGTCGTCTCGTACATCCAGTCGCTTTATTGGGAATTCGGCTCCGGCTGCGTGCTGCCGGCCACCGGCATCATCATGCAAAACCGCGGCGCGAGCTTCTCGCTCGATCCAAAGGCGCTGAATGTGCTCGCGCCCGGCCGCCGCCCATTTCATACGCTTAACCCCGCGCTTGCGGTTCTCAAGGACAAGCGGATCATCGCCTACGGCACGATGGGGGGCGACGGTCAGCCGCAGAGCCAGGCGGCCGTGTTCACGCGTCATGTCACGTTTGGGCAGCCACTCGACAAGGCGCTCGATGCGCCGCGCTGGCTGCTTGGCCGGACCTGGGGCTCGACCCACACCAACTTGCGCATGGAGTCCCGCTTCGACGGAAACCTTGTGGATCGTCTCTTGTCGGCCGGTCACGACGTGGCCGTTCTCGACGAGGCTTACTCCGACACGATGGGCCACGCGGGAGCCGTGGTGCTGCATGCCAACGGTACCTTGGAAGGTGCTCATGATCCGCGCGCCGACGGCGGTGCGGCGGGCGTCTGATTCGCCGCGTTTACGCTAAAGCTATTCGTAACAACGTTACACGCCACCTTTGCGCCGCAGTTTGTGCTATCGTGCACACGCATGAACGCGCCGCTTCGCATTCTTTCTGTTGCACTGTCCATTCTGGCCGCTGGCAGTCTTGCGCAGGCGCACCCTCACGTCTGGGTGACGATGCAGACCGAGCTGGTCTACGCGCCCGATGGCAGCATCACCGGGATTCGTCACGCCTGGTCGTTCGACGACATGTTTTCCACGTTTGCGACGCAAGGGATGGAGAGCAAGGAGAAAGGCAAATTCACGCGCGAAGAACTCGCGCCGCTTGCCAAGGTCAACGTCGAGTCGTTGAAGGAATTCGGCTACTTCACCTTTGCCACGGCTGACGGCAAAAAGGCGGAGCTCACCGATCCCGCGCCGGGTTACTGGCTCGATTACAAGGACCAGGTGCTGACGCTCAATTTCCTGTTGCCGTTCAAGGCGCCTGTAAAAGCCAAAGAGCTGAAAATCGAGATTTACGACCCCTCCATTTTCGTCGACTTCGCGTTCGCCAAGGACAAGCCGGTGCAGCTTGCCGGCGCATCGAAATGCAAGCTCGACGTGGTGTTGCCGCGTGAAATGACTTTCGCCGAAGGCAAAGCGCTGAGCCAGATACCCGCCGACGAGAAGAACACTACGATGGCTTGGGGCGCGCAATTTGCCAGCAAGATCCTGGTGCATTGTCCTTGAACGGGTTGCCGCGATTGCGTGCTCTGCACGGTCTGCTTCTGCTTCTGCTTCTGCTTGTCATGATCGATGCCGCGTTGGCCCAGCCATTCGGCCTCAATCGAGGTGCGCCGCCGTCCGAGGTTGGCGGGTTTACCGGCTGGATTCTTGCAAAGCAGGCCGAATTTTACCGGATGCTGTCGGGGCTCATTCGCGCCGCCAAGGCGGACGGCAGTGCAGCCTACACGCTGCTCGGTATTTCATTTCTCTATGGTGTGTTTCATGCGGCGGGACCGGGCCACGGCAAAGCGGTGATCTCGTCCTATCTGGTGGCGAACAACGAGACCTGGCGGCGCGGCATCGTATTGTCATTTGCCTCCGCCATTCTTCAGGCCTTTACCGCGATCGCCGTTGTCGGCGTTGCTGCGGTCCTCCTCGGCGCGACCGCAAAAGCGATGGGCAATACGGTGCGCGTTATCGAGATCGTGAGCTATGCGCTGATTCTGTTGATCGGCCTGCGTCTCTTATGGGTGAAAGGCAGGGCCTTCCTGCAAGTGCTGGGTGGTGGGAAGGGCCACCATCACGATCATGGCCATGAGCATGGACACCATCATCATCATGATGATGAGCAGGAAGCATCAGCCTGGAGTCACGGGCACGCACCGGAGCCGAGCGAACTCGCTGGCGCCCACTGGTTAAAGCGCGGCCTGACAGCGATCGTCGCCGTTGGCCTGCGCCCATGTTCGGGTGCAATCATCGTGCTCGTGTTTGCGCTTGCGCAGGGATTGTTCTGGATCGGCGTTGCCTCGACCTTTGTGATGGGGCTCGGGACCGCAATCACGGTTGCGGCGATCGCTACTTTGGCGGTGGGCGCGCGGGGGCTTGCAGGCAAGCTTGCGAAAGCAAAACCGGGGGCCGGATTGATTATCCTGCGCGGATTGGAAACCGCGGCAGCCCTCGTCATCGTGCTGTTCGGTGCGGCCTTGCTCACCGGTTATTTGGCAAGCGAACGCCTGATGGGCGTTTAGCGAAAATCGTCGGGACAAAGCTCGATCGGCTGGCCGTGCGGGGTGCGGTCGCAGGCGCGATCCCATGCGTCACGGTAGCGATGCAGCGCATCGGCCGTCGTCACGCCTTTCTCCGCAACGAGTTTCTCGAGTGTGTTGAGCCAGTGCGAGTAATACGTCTCGCCGGTGTCGGGGTCGCCCGCCGCCTGTGCGCGCTTGATTTCGGCGGCAAGCGCTGCCGCCCATTCCGGCCAGGTGAAAACGCCACGCTCGTGCAGCGCCAATGTCATGGCGAAAGCCTGCGCCTCCCACGGTTCGCGAAACACCGGGCCATCCGCATCGCGCGGCACGCCGGGCACGGCGACAGCGGCGCGCATGGCGGTTTGCGGATCCATAGCCATGTCAGGCCGGCTCCAGATAGGGCTCCCAGGCATCGACGGAAACCTGCGAGGTGGGGTCGCCGTCATCACCCCACAGTTCGCACCCGTCGAAGCGCACGGTGTAGAGCCATTGCGGGTTTTCGCCGGCTCCCGTTGCATTGCTATCCGGGAAAACATGACAGCCGATGATGCGCTCGATTGTGCCCACGCGACCGCGGACGTAGCGAGGCAGCCGCGTGTGGGTCCGCGGATTGATATTCTTCGCACGCACTTTGTCGCCAGGCTTGAATGCCGCCTTCGTATTTGTGTCCCGCTCGGTTGGACCGCCGCGATGCAAAGTCTTGGCAACGTCGCCCGGCGACAATATGCGTTTGACAGGTTTTGCCGGATGCAGCGAATGACCGGCGGCGATCTCTGCCTCCGCCACTAATCCGCGCTCCTTCAGCATGGCCACGAGCGCGGCAAACCAGATTTGATAGTAGGTCATCGACAAATATTCGCCTGGCGGACGATTTTCGCGCGCGAACCGCGACATATCGATATTCCAGCCGCCGGGCATGCCCATCGCCAGCGTGAGCGCAAAGGCGCGCTTTTCCCATTCGCCGTGGAAGACCGGCTCGTTTGGCTCCGGCTTGACCGGGCCATGACCGTGCGTGCCTCCAAGATCCTGACCGCCGTTCACTTTGCAATGTCCTTCGGGGATTTCGGCAGACCGGTGCCGATCATGGAGTCGCGCGTGACGAGATCGGCAAGCTTTTCTTCGCTCCAGCCTTCGGTGCCGGCCGGGCGCATGGGCAATACGAGATAACGGATTTCGGCAGTCGAATCCCAAATGCGGATTTCAGTCTCTTTGGGAAGCGTGACGCCGAAGTCGGAAAGCACGCCGCGCGGATCGGACACCGCGCGCGAGCGGTAGGGCGCGGACTTGTACCAGACCGGAGGCAATCCCAGCACAGGCCATGGGTAGCAGGAGCACAATGTGCACACGACCATGTTGTGCAGTTTTGGCGTGTTCTCCAGTGCGACGATGTGCTCGCCCTGGCGTCCGGCATAGCCGATCTCCGCGATCGCGGGCGTTGCATCCTTAAGCAGGCGCGCGCGATAGGCCGGATCGGCCCAGGCTTTTGCGACGACGCGCGCGCCGTTGCGCGGACCAACTTTCTTTTCATAGGTCTCGATCAGCAGATCGAGCGCGGCGGGGTCGACATAACCCTTTTCGGTCAGCACCGTTTCCAGAGCGCGCACGCGAAGCTGGGTTTCGGAAAGCTCCGAATGGTCGTGGTCGTGATGATGGTCGTGATCGTGATCGGACATGGCCCCACTATAAGCAAAGGTCGCGTCTTTATGCCATCATCGGAGTTATGAGATTTGCGCATATGACCGCGCTGGCTGACCGCATCGACAGCCTGGTTTCGGGCATAGGCCGCGTGGCGGCCGGGCTCACTCTTGTTGTCGTCCTGCTGCAATTCGCACTGGTCGTGGCTCGTTACTTGTTCGGCCTCGGTTCCAT
>DASSSM010000263.1:0-3595 GCA_035708425.1 Pseudolabrys sp. | reverse complement strand
CGGATTCTTGGCCAGGTACTGCTGGTGATAGTCCTCGGCAAAATAGAACTCCAGCGCATCGGCGATCTCGGTGGTGACGGCGCCATAGCGCTTCTTTTTCAGTTCCTGCTCGTACATGGCCTTCGATGCCTCGGCCGCCTTTTTCTGCGCGGGCGTAAAGGTGTAGATGCCCGAACGATACTGGGTGCCGATATCATTACCTTGTCGCATGCCCTGCGTCGGGTCGTGATTTTCCCAGAATGTCTTAAGCAACTGCTCGTAGGTGATCTTTTTCGGATCGTAGATCACCAGCACGACTTCATTGTGCCCCGTACGCCCCGAGCAGACCTCTTCATATGTCGGATTTGGCGTCATTCCGCCGGCATAGCCAACCGCGGTCACGTGGATCCCCTCGCCAAGTTCCCAGAACTTGCGTTCGGCTCCCCAGAAACAGCCAAGGCCGAACATCGCCTTTTCGGTTCCTTCCGGATAGGGACCCTTCAACGCCCGGTGATTGATGAAATGTGCGGTCGCGGTGCGGATCGGCAGTTCGCGGCCGGGCAGCGCTTCGCCGGACTTGGGCATGGCAACCTTTTTGAAGCCGAACATGCGGATCCTCCTACAGTCGCTGACCGCAATATATGTCGAGCCCGGCGCTGCCGGAATGACCAGGCAGATCACGTCTCCGGCACGGTCACGGCGTTTACGGCCTTACATAGCCGATCAGCGGCTTCTTCTTGCGCCCTAGGAGAATAAACAGAATGCCGAGGACGCCAAGCACGCTCCAGCTCGGCGCAGCTAGGAACGTGACGATCAGCGGATCCCATAGAAAACCACCTGCGTAAGGTTCTAACAGCGGCTTGAGCTTGGCCAGGCTGGCAGGATTGATGAGCTCCCAAAGCGTCCGCACGTCGGTCAAAAATAGCTTGTTGCCGGCGATCGATTTGGTGCCGTCGTAGATCAACAGGATGAATCCGCCCGCCAGGCAGATCAGGCCGATGAAACGGAGTAGAAAACGAATCATGGCTGCCACGAAAGAATCGATCTTGCCGGCACCGATTACCCCGCGGCTTTCTATCATTCAACCGTAGGATGGGCGGTACCACCTTCCCTTGAGTCCGCGCGGTTGCATCCGCTAACGTCGATTAAGCCGGCGTCCCGGTTGTGTTGATGGAGTACCAATGGCCAAGCCCCCTGCCGGCCGTAGCCGGCCGACCTTTACCGACCAGGAAGCCCTGCAATTTCACAGCGTTGGCCGCCCGGGCAAGCTCGAAGTCATAGCCACCAAGCCGATGGCGACCCAGCGCGACCTGTCGCTGGCTTATTCGCCTGGCGTCGCGGTGCCGGTGCTGGCCATCGCCGAGGACGCCAGCCGCGCCTACGACTACACCGTCAAGGGCAACTTCGTCGCCGTCATCACCAACGGCACCGCCATCCTGGGGCTAGGCAACCGCGGCGCGCTTGCGGCCAAGCCCGTGATGGAAGGGAAGGCGGTGCTGTTCAAGCGGTTCGCCGACATCGACTCGATCGATCTTGAAGTCTCCACCGAAGACCCGGAGCAATTCATCAACTGCGTCCGCTATCTCGGCGCCGGCTGGGGAGGCATCAATCTTGAGGACATCAAGGCACCGGAGTGTTTCATCATCGAGCAGAAGCTGCGCGAACTGCTCGACATACCGGTCTTCCATGACGACCAGCACGGCACTGCCATTATCGCCGCCGCCGGCCTGCTGAATGCGCTCGATCTGACAGGGCGTGAGATCGCCACGACGAAACTCGTCTGCAACGGCGCTGGTGCGGCAGGAATCGCCTGCCTCGAATTGCTCAAGGCGATCGGCTTCAAACCCGACAATCTCATCCTTTGTGACACCAAGGGCGTGATCTACCAAGGCCGCAAGGACGGCATGAACCAGTGGAAGTCGGGCTACGCCATCAAGACGTCAGCGCGCACTCTCGCGCAGGCTTTGGAAGGCGCCGACGTTTTTTTCGGGCTGTCGGCCAAAGGTGCGGTGACGCAGGACATGGTGAAGAAGATGGCGCCGAAGCCGATCATCTTCGCGATGGCCAACCCCGACCCTGAAATCACCGTCGAAGAAGTCGCCGCCGTGCGCGATGATGCCATCATGGCGACGGGGCGCTCCGACTACCCGAACCAGATCAACAACGTTCTCGGCTTCCCGTACATCTTCCGCGGCGCGCTCGACGTACGGGCCTCCGCAATCAACATGGAAATGAAGATCGCCGCGGCACGCGCCCTCGCCGAGCTCGCGCGCGAAGATGTCCCCGACGAAGTCGCCAGCGCCTATGGCGCGCGGCCAAAGTATGGACCTGACTACATCATCCCCGTGCCGTTCGATCCGCGACTGATTTCCCACGTGCCGCCAGCCGTCGCCAAGGCGGCGATGGACACCGGCGTCGCGCGCAAACCGATCGTCGACATGGAGGCCTATCGGCATCAATTGAGCGCACGACGCGATCCGATCGCCGGCACACTGGTCCAGGTCTTCAACCGGCTGCGGCGGCAACCCAAGCGCGTGGTCTTTGCCGAGGGTGAGGAAGAACAGGTTATCCGTGCGGCGGCCAGTTTCGTGCACCAGAGCCTGGGCACCGCGCTTTTGGTCGGGCGCGAGGATCGCGTGCGCCAGTCCGCGCGCGAGGCCGGCATCGAGCTCGGCGAGGGAATTGAGATTGTCAATGCACGAATGTCGACGCGCAATTCCGTTTATATGAACTTCCTCTATGAGAGACTGCAGCGCCACGGCTACCTGATGCGCGACTGCCAGCGGCTGGTGAACCAGGACCGCAACCACTTCGCCGCCTGCATGGTCGCACTCGGCGATGCCGACGCAATGGTCACCGGGGTCACGCGCAATTTTTCGGTTGCGCTCGAAGACATCCGCCACGTCATCGACCCGAAGCCGGGCCACCGCGTGATCGGCGTGTCGGTGGTGGTGGCACGCGGACGCACCGTGCTCGTTGCCGATACCGCAGTGACCGAGATGCCGGAGGCACATGAAATCGCCGACATCGCCATCGAGGCTGCCGGCGTTGCGCGCCGGCTCGGCTATGAGCCGCGCCTGGCCTTGCTTGCATTCTCCACCTTTGGGCATCCGCCCGGAGAGCGTTCGGCGCGGGTAATCGAAGCGGTCAAGATTCTCGATGGCAAACGGCTCGATTTCGAATACGACGGCGAAATGGCTGCCGACGTCGCACTCAATCCCGAGCTGGCGTCGGCATACCCGTTCTGCCGCCTGTCGGGGCCAGCCAATGTATTGGTGATGCCGGCATTTCACTCGGCCTCGATCTCGACCAAGATGCTGCAGGAACTCGGCGGTGCCACCGTGATCGGACCGCTGCTGGTGGGGCTCGACCGCCCGGTCCAGATCGTCCAGCTCGGTGCCAAGGACAATCAGCTGGTCAACATGGCGGCGCTTGCCGCTTATAACGTGAGTGGCTAGCTAGAGGTCTGACAGACAGACGGAGAAGACGTTGACCAAAACCCTTTCCGGCGTGATTGCCGCGGTCGCCACACCAGTCGATGAGAGCGGCGCGCCCGACTTCAAGCGCGCGGTCAATCTGGCGCGCTACCTGCTCGAGAACGGTTGCGACGGCCTCA
>DASSSM010000262.1:0-5242 GCA_035708425.1 Pseudolabrys sp. | reverse complement strand
TAAGCCGGCAATGGGGCACGTTCTCCTGGCACTGGTTCTTCAATATTCAGCCCTACGATCTGCCCGAGCGCATGATGGGTGCGGACCCCGATTGGTTCATCGAAAAGAAGCTTGCGAAGACCAAGCAAGGTTTGAGCTTCTTCGATCCGGCAGCACTCGCCGAATACAAACGCTGCTTCCGCAATCCAGAAACCATTCACGCCATTTGCGAGGATTATCGCGCCACGTTTGGCGTCGATCTCGAGATGGATACCAAGGACTTCGAAGCCGGGCGAAAGATCGAGTGTCCGGTTCTGTTGCTATGGGGTGCGACCGGCGGGGTCGGGCGCAACCACAAGCCCGGTCCGGCCGAAATCTGGCGCAACTACGCGACCAACATTGTCGGCGCCAAGGCGCTGCCTTGCGGTCACTACCTGTCGGAAGAAGCGCCGAAGGAGACGACCGAAGCGCTGCGCGCGTTTTTCACCGCGGCCTGATCACGCGAACGGCGCCGGCGCCGAGAGAAAATTCTTCAGCGCATACCAGAGCAGATGCCGGTTGGTGCTGTAGCCGGCGCTGTGTGCCGTTTGTGGCAGGATGACAAACTGGCGGTCACCGTTCGGAAGCTGGCGATAAAAGTCGAGCAGGTCTTCGTTGGTCGAGTTGCCGTCGAACTCTCCGCGCAGCATGAGCACGGGCGACTTGATTTTCGCGGGATCGACGATCGGCAGGTTCGCGGCCATATCGAGATAGGTGCCGCTAGGGATCGTGTCGCCGAATTTCATCTCCGCTGCGATGATCGCCTCAGGCACGGCCGGATCGTAAAGCGAAGGATGGCCGTCGCGCGTGAAGATCGAGCGGATCATGTCAGCGTCGCGCTTGCGTCGCGGGCTCGCGCGCAGTGCGT
This sequence comes from Pseudolabrys sp., assembly GCA_035708425.1. Lineage (GTDB taxonomy): Bacteria > Pseudomonadota > Alphaproteobacteria > Rhizobiales > Xanthobacteraceae > Pseudolabrys. Next base: position 4,356 of record DASSSM010000262.1, on the reverse strand, counting down.
CGATCCTCTTTCTTCGGCGCTCGATCTCGGCGGCGCCGTTTCCCTTGTAGGTAAAGGCACAGAGCATCAGTCGATCAACCGCCTCAGGCTGCGCCTGCGCGTAGGCGGCCGCGCGGATTCCGCCCGACGATGTGCCGTAAAAGTGCGCCTTTTGCCGGCCGGTTTCTTTCAGCACAACCGGGATTGCGGCCTTGAGATCGGCCACGCCGCTGGCGATATCGGAATTGTTGCCCGATGAGCCTGAGTAACCATATCCGTCATGATCCATCGTCCATACGTCGTAGCCATAATGGGCAAAAACATTCATCAGCGAGTATTCGCCTTTGCCCGGCACACTCAGATCGTATGAAGATCGCGACGAATTGGATGAACCGTGGACGAGAAACAGCGCCGGCCGCGGCTGCTCGCTTGGCGCAGGAGCGCCAATGCGTTTGCGCCACAGATTGAGCCTCACGCCGTCTTTATTTGCCCAATATTCATGGGCCCATATTTCTGCATTTTCGGCCGCCACTGCGGGAGCAAGGCCGGATAGGAACCCTGCGCTCATGCCCAGGCCGGCGCCCTTGAGGACCGTACGGCGCGAATGATCGGACCGGCTCATGTGGGCCTCCCGAAAAGACTGCCGCTGACAATTGTTAACGGCCTTATTTTTGGCATCCTATCACATGACAGGATCGGGGGGCAGTCCACTCGCCCCGCGATCTGAGTTCTGCTAGGGGTCGAGACAGCGCTATCGCGGCGCGCGGCGTTCGGGACGATACGCCGAAGCGGAGGATTAATGGTCGGAGTACTGCGCGCGGTGGCGCGTTTTTTCCAAGAGACAATCGGCTGGAATCGCATTGGCGTGATGCTGAGCATTGCGATCATTTCGGTCGCGGTCGTTGTTCTTTTTCACATGCTGCGCGACACCGATGTCGACGAAGTGGTCGCGGCGCTCAAAGCAACAGATCCGAAACATATTGCGGCGGCCGCATTTTTCGTGGCGTGCGGCTATTTCACCCTGACCTTCTACGACTGGTTTGCCTTGCGCACGATCGGCCGCAAGGAGATCCCGTATCGCATCGCTGCGCTCACGGGCTTCACGAGCTATTCGATCGGCCACAATATCGGCGCCACCGTTTTCACGGGCGGTGCCGTCCGTTATCGCATCTATTCCGCCTACGGGCTGGACGCCATCGAAGTCGCCAAGATCTGCTTTGTCGCCGGCCTGACGTTCTGGCTCGGCAACGCCACCGTCCTGGGACTCGGCGTCACCTATCATCCGCAAGCGGCCGGGCCGATCGACCAGCTGCCGGACTGGCTCAACCGGGCCATAGGCATGGCGATATTGCTGGTGCTGATATCCTACGTCGCCTGGGTCTGGAGCGCCCCGCGGGAAATCGGCCAGGGTGAATGGAAAGTCGAGTTGCCGAGCGGGCCATCCACTTTGCTGCAGATCGGCATCGGCATTCTCGATCTCGGCAGCTGCGCGCTCGCCATGTACATGTTGTTACCGACCCACCCGGATATCGGCTTCGTCACGATGGCGGTGGTGTTCGTGTCGGCGACGCTGCTCGGCTTCGCGAGCCACGCACCCGGCGGGCTTGGCGTGTTCGATGCCGCCATGCTCGTTGCGTTGTGGCAATTCGACAAGGAATCGGTGCTGGCCGGTCTGCTCCTGTTCAGGCTGCTGTACTACATCATCCCGTTTGCGCTGGCCTTGGCCATCTTGGGTTCACGCGAAATCTGGCTGAACGTGAGCGGCGCGCGTCGTCCGTCCGGGCCGGTGGTGATACCATCATTGGCCGAGCCGATCCGCAGCGAGATCGAATCGGAAAAAACCGACGCCAATTAATCATGGCCATAAATGACGAGCGCCGCAGCCTTTCCACTCCGTTGGCAACTCGGGTGCGCAGCGCCTGGCTGGCTTTGCTTGGCCGCACGGAAGCGGCCGGCGCAAGCATTGCGCCCGCGGCGGGCCGTGGACTTGCCGAGCCGCAGGCGCTGTTTATCGAACAGCTGATCGACGGCTTTCCCGAAGCGGCGATTGTGCTGGATCGCGAGGGCAGAGTCATCGCGTTCAACGAGATGGCCATTTCGATCGCGCCGGCCTTGCGCCGCGGCGAGCCGGCGCTGATCGCGCTGCGCATGCCGGAGCTGGTCGATGCCATTCGCCGCGCAATCAGGCGTCACGAGCCGCAGCGGGTCGAGTTCTTCGAGCGCGTTCCGCTCGACCGTTGGTTCGAGGCTTTCGTCACGCCGGTTACGCTTACCTTGGGGGCCGGCGGCACGGTCGACATCCTGCTGATGACGTTCAACGACCTGACACCGCTTCGCCGGGTCGAGGAGATGCGGGCCGACTTCGTCGCCAATGCCAGCCACGAGCTGCGCACGCCCCTTGCCGCATTGCTCGGCTTCATCGAGACGCTGCAAGGCCCGGCCAAGGACGATCCGGTCGCCCGCGACAAATTCCTCGGCATCATGCAGGGGCAGGCGACACGCATGGCGCGCCTGATTGATGACCTGCTGTCGCTTTCACGCATTGAGCTCAACGCGCATTTGCAGCCCAGCACGGCGGTCGATCTGGCCCCGATCGTGCGGCAGGTCGCCGATGGTCTTCAAATGCTCGCGCGTGACCGCGGGGTCGAGATCAAGGTCGTGCTTCCGTCTGATGCGCTGATGGTGCTTGGAGATCGCGACGAACTTTTTCGTGCACTCGAAAATCTTGTCGAAAACGCACTCAAATACGGGGCGGCAGGAAAGCGCGTCGATATCACTGTCGCACATACCCAAACGCGAGCGGGGTTGCCGGAAGCGCGCGTGGCGGTACGGGACTATGGTCCCGGCATTGCGCCGGAGCATCTCCCACGCCTGACCGAACGCTTTTATCGCGTGGATGTCACCGACAGCCGTGCGCAGGGCGGTACCGGATTAGGTCTCGCGCTGGTCAAACATGTCCTTAACCGGCATGGCGGCCGTCTCACCATCGAGAGCACGCCGGGCGCGGGTGCGACCTTCACAATGCACATACCGTTGCACGCTGCCGATTCTGCGCAGACAGACGAATAGTCGCTGATTCCAATAGCTTAAAATGTCATCTGGCTGTCACCAAAGCTTTATACAAGAGTGACATGCCACGCCTATGGCTGACCGTGACTTCGGACACGCACTTAACAAAACGAAAAAGTCCGAGGCCGTCGTGGAGAGCGTCTTTTAAAGCAACAGCGGTTGCCCGAGCCTTCGGGCACAAAGATATGGGTGTCGGATCTTTTTGGTCCGCGCGGGTCTTTGGCCGCAAACATGGAGAGAGCCCTTGAAACACTGGACCGCATTGGCAGCCGCCGGCTTTGTCGCCGCCGCGTCGCTTGTTCCGGCCAACGCCGCCGATATTTCCGGCGCTGGCGCTACTTTTCCTTATCCGATCTACGCCAAGTGGGCCGATGCCTACAAAAAGGAAACCGGTAACGGGTTGAACTACCAGTCCATCGGTTCGGGCGGCGGCATCAAACAGATCAAGGCCAAGACCGTAACGTTCGGTGCCAGCGACGCGCCGCTTCCGGGCAAGGAGCTCGACGAAGTCGGCCTTGCCCAGTTCCCGATGGTGATGGGCGGCATCGTGCCGGTCGTGAACCTTGAAGGCATCAAGCCGGGCGAGCTCACGATCGATGGTTCGACGCTCGCCAAGATGTTTCTCGGCGAGATCAAGAGCTGGGATGACCCGGCGATCCAGAAGCTGAACCCGAAGGCCAAGCTGCCGAAGCAGGCGATCGCGGTCGTACATCGTTCGGACGGCTCGGGCACCACCTACAACTTCGCCTACTACCTGGCTGACGTGAGCGCGGACTGGAAGTCGAAGGTCGGCTTCAACACTTCGGTGCAATGGCCGGTCGGCATCGGCGCCAAGGGTAATGAAGGCGTCGCCAACAACGTTGCCCAAACCAAAGGTTCGGTTGGCTACGTCGAGTACGCCTATGCCCTGCAGAACAAGCTCACTTACACCAACATGATCAACAAGGCGGGCAAGGTTGTGTCGCCGACTTCGGAGGCGTTCCAGGCTGCGGCAGCCAACGCCAACTGGAAGTCGCAACCCGGTTATGGCGTGATACTCGCCAACCAGCCCGGTGATAAGTCATGGCCGATGACGGCGGCGACCTGGATTCTCGTCTACAAGAAGCCCGTCGATCCAGCGGCCACAGGTGAAGCGCTGAAGTTCTTCGCCTGGGCCTACAAGAACGGCGGCCAGATGGCCGAGACCCTCGACTATGTGCCAATGCCGGCGAATGTCGTGACCGACATCGAGAAATACTGGATGACCGAGATCAAGGATGCGAACGACAAGCCCGTGTTCGCAATGACGAATTGATCTCGACGATCGTG
>DASSSM010000261.1:0-8178 GCA_035708425.1 Pseudolabrys sp. | reverse complement strand
ACCCTTCCACGACAATTGGTGGCAGACCGAGACCGGCGGCATCATGATTACGAATTTTCTCTCGATGGACGTCAAGCCAGGATCGATGGGCCGCCCGTTGCCGGGCATCGAGGCCGGTATCGTCGAACATCTTGAAGACGGAAACGTGCGCGAGGTTACCAAGCCGATGGCCATGGGAGAACTCGCACTGCGTCCGGGTTGGCCATCGATGATGCGCGGCTATCTCAATGAGGAAGCCCGTTACAAGAAGTGCTTCGCGGGCGGGTGGTACCTGACCGGCGATCTCGCGATGCGCGACGGCGATGGCTATTATTGGTTCGTCGGCCGCAGTGACGACGTCATCAAGAGCGCCGGCCACCTCATTGGTCCGTTCGAGGTTGAAAGTGCGCTGATGGAGCACAAGGCCGTGGCTGAGGCGGGGGTGATTGGAATTCCTGAGCCAACTGCAGGCGAGGTGGTGAAGGCTTACGTGGCGCTGAAGGACGGATTCGAGCCGAGCGAAGCGTTGCGCAAGGAGTTGCTGGGCCATTCGCGGCAACGGCTTGGGCCCGCGGTGGCACCGAAAGACATCGCGTTCCGACAGAACTTGCCGAAAACGCGCAGCGGCAAGATCATGCGCCGCCTGCTCAAGGCCCGCGAGCTCGGCCTTCCTGAAGGCGATATTTCCACTCTGGAAAGCGAGGAGCGATGACTGCGCCAGCTGACAAGCCGCATCTATCGCGCGAGCATATGCTTGATCTCTTAAAGCAGATGATCCGCATCCGTCGCTTCGAAGGCAAATGCGTTGAGCTTTACACGCAAGAAAAGATCCGCGGGTTCCTGCATGTCTATGATGGCGAGGAAGCGATCGCTGTCGGTGTCATCCCGGTCCTGGAAAAGCGCGACCGTATTATCGCAACCTATCGCGAGCACGCGCATGCGCTTGTCCGCGGTGTTCCGATGACCACGGTGATGGCCGAAATGTATGGCAAGCAGGAAGGATGCAGCCGCGGACGCGGCGGCTCCATGCATTTGTTTGACCGCGCCACGAATTTCCATGGCGGCAACGCTATCGTTGGTGGCGGGCTGCCCCTGGCCGTGGGTCTCGCGCTTGCCGACCACATGCAGGACAACAACCTCGTCATTGCCTGCTTCTTTGGCGAAGGCGCCGTTGCCGAGGGTGAGTTTCACGAGAGCTTAAATCTGGCGGCTTTGTGGGGGCTGCCGGTGCTGTTCGTCTGCGAGAACAATCTTTATGCCATGGGAACTGCTTTGGGGATCTCGGAATCCGAGATGGATATTCAGCGCAAAGCAGCCTGCTACCGGATTGCCTCAGAGGCGGTCGACGGAATGGATGTTGTTGCCGTTGAGGCTGCTGCGCGACGAGCAGTTCACGCAGTGCGCGAGAGCCACAAACCGTATTTTCTGGAATGCCGAACATACCGGCTGCGGGCGCACTCGATGTTCGATCCCCAGCTTTATCGCGACAAGAGTGAAGTTGAAGCCTGGCGCCATAAAGAACCGATCGCGCGTTTCCAGGAATGGTTGCAGGCCAATCACATGGTTCATCAGGACGACGTGTCCCGCATCGAAGCCGAAATCGACGCTGAAATCGCACAGGCAGTCGACTTTGCGGAAGCAGGGACATGGGAGTCTGTTGAGCAACTCACGCGCTTCACATACGCGGATCGTGCCGTGCCCACTGGTCGGTGACAATCATGCAGCAAGAAACCGTCCGCTCCGAAACCAAAGAGACGACCTACCGCGAAGCGGTACGAGAGGCCATTCGTGACTCGATGAAGCGTGATGAGCGCGTTTTTTTAATGGGTGAGGATGTCGGGCGATATGGCGGCTGTTACGCGGTCAGTCACGGGCTGCTCTCCGAATTCGGCCCCGACCGTATTCGCGATACGCCTCTTTCCGAGTCCGGATTTACCGGCGCCGGCATTGGGGCAGCGATGGCGGGTATGCGCCCGATTGTGGAACTGATGACCGTGAACTTCAGCTTGCTCGCGCTCGACCAAATTCTCAACACGGCGGCAACCGTCCGCCACATGTCGGGAAACCAGTTCGGTGTCCCATTAGTGATTCGCATGGCGACCGGTGCTGGGCGTCAACTTGCGGCCCAGCACTCGCATAGCCTCGAAGGTTGGTACGCCCATATTCCCGGCATCAAAGTGCTGGCGCCGGCAACCTTGGAGGATGCCCGCGGCATGCTTTGGACGGCCTTGCAGGATCCAGATCCGGTTCTGATTTTCGAAAACGTCATGCTGTACAACATGGGCGGCAAACTTGCGGTGAATGCAGGCCCGGTTGATATCGACAAAGCCGTCGTTCGCCGTCCGGGCCGCGACATTTCGCTCATCACCTATGGCGGCTCCCTATGGAAAACGCTTGAGGCGGCGACCGTGCTCGCTGCTGAGGGCATCGAAGCCGAAGTGATCGATCTGCGCAGCCTGCGGCCCATCGATGACGCTACCATCATGATTTCGGTCGCGAAAACGCGACGGGCGGTCATTGTCGACGAAGGCTGGCGTAGCGGAAGTCTCGCAGCCGAAGTCTGCGCGCGCATCGTCGAACAGGCATTCTGGTCGCTCGATTCTCCGGTTGGCCGCGTTTGCAGCGAAGAGGTACCAATCCCATACCCGCGCCATTTAGAAAATGCCGCACTTCCGCAGACGCCCAAGATCATCGCCGCCGCGAAGACAGCTTTGGCTCGGTCGTGAGGCCGTCCGTGGTCGATTTCCTCATGCCCTCCCTTGGCGCCGACATGGAAGCAGGCACGCTTGTGGAATGGCTGGTCAAGCCTGGCGATTGGATCAAGCGCGGCGATGTTGTGGCAGTGGTGGAAACGCAGAAGGGCGCGATCGAGATCGAAACGTTTCAGGCGGGCCAGGTTGAAAAGATTCTCATAGGCCTCAATAGCAAAGTGCCCGTCGGCACGCCGCTGGCGCAGATCAGAACTGAGGCCGCGGCCCCGGCGCCCCCGTCTGTTCCCCCCATGGCGCCGCCGGTCGTTCCTCCAACCGTCATCGTTCCGCCCGTTTCTCCCCCAGCACCGCCACGGCCGTCGGTCGCCGCGGCAAAAGCATCTCCGGCCGCTCGGCGGCTTGCGCAAGAGCGCGGGATCGACCTTACGATGATCAGCGGCAGTGGCCCGGACGGTGCGATTACCTATGCCGATGTGGAACGGCGGCTCGGCGTGGCTGCCGCCGCCCCACCGGTTGTACCGGCGGAGAAGAAGCGCGCAATCGGATTAGACCTCGACGCGATGAGAGTCGCCATAGCCGCCGCCATGGCGCGATCGAAGCGCGAGATTCCCCACTACTATCTGGAGCATCGGATCGACATCACCGCCTGCGAGCAGTGGCTGGCGCAACGGAACGAGACGCGGCCTCCCGAAAGCCGGCTGCTGATAGCCGCGCTCACCATCAAGGCCGTTGCGATGGCTGTACACCGCTTTCCCGCCTTCAACGGCTTCTATCGCGACAACAAATTTGAGTCATCCAAAGCCGTGCACGTCGGCACGGCGATCGCCATTCGTGGCGGTGGACTGGCGGCACCGGCCTTGCACGATGCCGACCAGTTGCCTCTCGACGAGCTGATGAGCCGCATGCGCGACCTTATCCAGCGCACGCGCACTGGTCGTATCCGCAGCTCCGAGATATCTGACTCAACGATCACCATCTCCAGCCTCGGCGAACGCGGCGTTGAAGCGCTCTATGGCGTCATCTATCCGCCACAGGTAGCAATTGTTGGCTTCGGCAAAGTTGTGAAGCGGCCTTGGGTCGTCGATGACGCCATAGGTCCGCGCTCGGTGGTTGCCATTACGCTCTCCGCCGACCATCGTGTAAGCGATGGACATGCAGGCGCGTTGTTTTTGGCCGAGATCGGCAAGCTTTTGATGGAACCGGACAAGCTATGAGCGCCATCGATATCCGCCAGGTGATTCAGGAAGAACTGAACAACATCGCGCCTGAAGCCGATATCGCAAGCGTTGACCCGGCCGCGGATCTGCGGGAGGCGATCGACATCGATTCAATGGATTTCCTGAACTTCGTCATCGCGATTCACCGCCGGATTGGCATTGATATCCCCGAAATCGACTATCCGAAACTCGTCACGCTCAACGGGGCTTTCGCCTATATCGATGCAAAGCTCCAAGCACGTTAAAAGTCTCAGCCGCATCGCTCTGGCTCAATGACGTTGAGCGGTGTCTTTCATCCAGGAGATAATTTCGGGCCACACCACTTCACGCGCTTTTGGACCAATCAGTATCGCAAGGTGTTGCAAAGGCACGCCGCTTTCACCGGGGAATTCAATGATCTGGCCGCGCTCCCCGCGCATCGCATCGATAAACGGCTTAACCGCACCGGTCGGTGCGATCTCGTCCGCTGTATCGACCACTGCAAGTGAGGGTGCCGATAATGTCAAAGGGCCAATACGCTTTCCGCCAATCGTCATATCGCCTCGGGAGAATCGGTCTTCGCGATAGAGCCATTCCATGATTTCATGAACCAATTTACCGGACAAAGGGACCTCATCGAGAGCCCATCGTTCGACGCGCGCATGAATTTCCAGCGCATGATTGTCTGTCGTGCTGGTCGCTGCATTCATCAGTCGGGACCATATGAATGTGTCGGGAGAGGCCATGGCACTCATTTGCGAAAGAAGTGAACCTGGGAAAGGGTCTGCGGCGACGAGGCCGGACGGCACCAGATCAACAAGCGCGTCCCGAAATCGGCTGGTCTCCGGTTGAAAGCAAAGCGGCGCGCTGAGTAACACCAGTCCCTGGATAACTTCAGACCTCAGCGCCGCAAATAAGGCTGCGAGCGTACCGCCGAGAGAATGGCCTGCGAGGAGCGGTTTTACCCCTCCACTTTCGCTTGACATGCTAGCCACGCATTCGGAGATCGCATCCACGTATTCGTCCAGACCATTCATGCTGGTCGCCTGAGATGCCGGAAGCCATTCAAGCATTCGAACGCGAAACCCTTGTACAAGGAGATTGCGGATAGCGCTCGTTGAAGGGGTAAGATCCCAAATATATGGACGTTTGATCGGAGCCGCGACGACGAGCAGGGGCTGTCCTGTATTAAGCTCGCTGTAATCGCGAACGCGCCAAAACGACCCTGAGGAAATAATCCGATACGGAGTTTCGACCGGGTCCAAACCGAGTGCTCCGAAGGCTTGCCCCTGCAGCTGCCGAACAAGGTCGGTCAAGCTGAATTGAACGTAGCGGCAGGCACTCAGTGCGGCATCAAGCGAAATTTCTTTTTCGACCACTGACGCCCCTCCCATAAGGTAAATGACAACTCCAAACCAAAATCACAAGCACAGACGCGACAATAATGCGAAACTGCTCGTTCGCGAGCATTTCCTGAGTTGACTTGCATCAAAGCTTCAGCCGCCCGACTTGCTATTTATTGACCGCTTTTTTAACATTATTTCAAAGAGGCGGTCGAATGGCTCACAAGCAGATTTTGTTCCGCTCCGCGGCGCGCGAGAAAATTCTCCGCGGCGCGACCCAGCTCACCGATGCGATCCGTGTGACCTTGGGCCCTCGTTCAAAATCGGTGCTGATCGAGAAAAAATGGGGTGCGCCGATTGTTTGCAATGACGGAGTGACGATTGCCAAGGAATTTGACCTGAAGGACCCGGAAGAAAATCTCGGCGCGCGAATGCTGCGCCAGGCGGCGGAAAAAACCGGCGAGATGGTCGGCGACGGAACGAGCACCGCCACCATTCTCGCCCAGACGATATTTTCCGACGGAGTTCGAAACGTCGTCGCGGGTGCCAGCGCCATCGATATCAAGCGCGGCCTCGACCGCGCTGCCAAACGGGCGGTCGAAGAATTGCGGGCGCTGTCCCGCCCGGTGAAAACTCGCCTGGAGAAGGCACAGGTCGGAACGATTTCCGCGCACAACGATCAACATATCGGGGAACTCGTCGCCGATGCCATGGACAAGGTCGGCAACGAAGGCGTGATCACCGTCGAGGAGTCCAAAACGACCGAAACCACACTCGAGGTGGTGGAGGGGATGCAGTTCGACCGTGGGTTCCTTTCGCCTTATTTCATTACCAACCCCGAGAAAATGGAGGCGGCCCTCGAAGACCCGCTTATCCTGGTCTCGGATCGCAAGATCGGCTCGCTGCAGGATCTGTTGCCGCTCCTCGAGCAGGTCGCCAAGTCCGCACGCCCGATGCTGGTGATCGCTGAAGATGTCGAGGGCGAGGCGCTTGCAACCTTGATCGTCAACCAGATTCGCGGCGTGCTCAAAAGCTGCGCCGTCAAGGCTCCCGGCTTCGGAGACCGCCGCAAGGCCATGATGCAGGATATCGCGGTGCTGACGGGCGGCCAGGTTATTTCCGAGGAGCTCGGCATCAAGCTTGACCACGTGAGCCTGCAACAGCTGGGCAAAGCCAAGCGTGTCGTCGTCGACAAGGACAACACCACAATCATCGGCGGTGGCGGCGATCGCAAGCAGATCGAGGGCCGTATCGACCAGATCCGCCGCGAAATCGAAAAGACGACCAGTGACTATGATCGTGAAAAGCTGCAGGAGCGCCTCGCGAAGCTCTCCGGCGGTGTTGCTGTCATTCGTGTCGGTGCACCGGCGGAATCGGAAATGAAGGCAAAGAAAGAAGCGCTGGATGATGCGATCAGCGCGACCAAGGCGGCAGTTGCCGAAGGCATCGTGCCGGGTGGAGGCCTGGCACTGTTGCGCTGCGTCAACGCTCTCGCCGAGGAGGAGAGTAAGTGCGAGGGAGACGAAAAGACCGGTGTTCAGATTCTCAGGCGGGCGCTTGAGGCCCCGACGCGGCAGATCGCAGAAAATTCCGCGACCGACGGAGGGGTCGTTGTTGCCCGCATGCTCAGTGGCAAGGGCAATGAAGGCTTTGATGCCGGGCGCAAACAATATGTCGATCTGATCGAGGCGGGGATCATCGATCCTACGAAGGTCGTTCGCGTCGCTCTCGAAAACGCGGTGTCGGTTGCGAGCGTATTGTTGCTGACGGAGGCCACCATGACGGAAATCCCGGAGGAGCCGAAACACCGCGTCCCCGAGCCGGAAATGGCCATGTAATCTTTCAACGCCGGGAGATACGTATGAGGATCAAATTGCAAATCGCGAAGGATGGTACTTCGCTTTATGCGGGCGCCTACGACATCAAGGATGCGCAGAGCTTTGGCAAGGCGTGCTCGGATGCCTGGCAACAACTGCAGCAGACCCAGCTGAACCGGGAAACGAGCATTGGCGCGGTGATGGAGCACGTGAACGACAGCGTGCTCGACCAACTGGACGGATCGTCGATCACGATAACTCGCGCCTGAAAATTCGGACTAAGCCGCAAGCAGCTCGATGGCCGGCGCGTAGGCCAGCCGCAGGGCTTCGGCGACTGCGCGGCATGTGATTTTTCCCTCGTACACGTTGAGCCCTCTCAGCAGGTGCTCATTTTCAATCAGCGCGCGCGGAAACCCCTTGTTTGCCAACTCCAGCGTGAATGGATGCGTCGCGCTGCTGAGCGCAAATGTGGACGTGCGCGGCACCGCGCCCGGCATGTTTGTGACGCAGTAATGCAAAACGCCGTCCACGACGAAAGTCGGCCGGCTATGCGTCGTCGGGTGGGAGGTTTCTGCACAACCACCTTGATCGATTGAAACGTCGACAATCACCGCGCCAGGCTTCATGCGTTTGACTGTTTCTGCGGATACGAGCTTGGGCGCGGAGCCACCAGGCACGAGCGCCGCTCCGATGACAACGTCGGCGGCAATGCACAGCTCGGCGATCGATTCAGTCGCAGCCGTGACTACACGCGCCCGACCTCCGAATTGCTGCGTCAACTCATGGACTGCCGCAGGATTGCGAATGACGACACAGACATCCGCGCCCATGCCGAGTGCAATCTGCGCGGCATTGGAACCGACGATTCCCCCGCCGAGAACAAGAACTTGCGCTGCAGGGATGCGGTCCACTTTGCCGAGGAGAATGCCGCGACCCCCCTGGGGCCGCTCGAGAAAATGCGCTGCAACCTGCGGCGCCATTTGGCCCGCAATTTTGGACATCGGCGAGAGCAAAGGCAGCTTTCCCGCGATATCGGTGACGGTTTCGTAGGCGATCGCCGTTGCGCCGGAAACCATCAGATCCCGCGCCAGGTCGGGATCTGCCGCCAGGTGAAGGTATGTGAAAATAACCT
>DASSSM010000260.1:0-2197 GCA_035708425.1 Pseudolabrys sp. | reverse complement strand
TATTCTGTGGTGCTGCACGCCAATAATTCTCGCGATGATGCAGAGAGGCTGGCCGCCACGATCACCGGGGCAGGTGGTCGGGCTAGCGTGGTACTTGCCGATCTGGCCGACGACGAAGCAGTTCGCGGTCTTGTGCCGGCTGCCGCGGCATTCGGTCGGCTTACCCTTCTGGTCAACAACGCCGGCGAGTTTGAGCCTGATGATATCGAGACGCTATCGCGGGCCCGGTTCCTACGGGCAATTGCTGTGAACCTGGAGGCACCTCTTTTTCTCTCGCAGGCCTTTGCCGCACAGGCCCCGCAGGACGTCGATGCCTCGATCGTCAATGTCCTTGATCAGCGTGTTCTTAAGCCAAATCCTCGTTTTTTCTCCTACACGCTGAGCAAGAGCGCTCTCCATACGGCGACGACGACTTTGGCGCAGTCATTGGCCCCCAACCTCCGGGTCAATGCCGTTGCTCCCGGTCCCACGCTTCCAAGCCCGCGCCAGACCGACGTACAGTTTGCCGCACAATCAGAAAGTCTGCCGCTTCAACGTGGTCCGCGTCCCGAGGACATTGCGGCTGCGGTTCTCTACCTCGCGCAGGCGACGGCCGTGACCGGCGTTACGATTCCTGTTGATGGCGGCCAGCATTTATCGTGGCGGACTGCCGACAGCGAGGTCGTGGAATAGTGCAATTGCGGTTATCCGATTAGATCATGCGCAAATACGCGGGGCGCATTATCTTCACACTCATGAACGGCACCAACAAAGACATCGATCCGGCGAGTGAATTGCGCGAGGACGAAGAGGAATCGTCGCTGCCGGACATTGAATTGGAAAGCGCGCAGGTGGGGACGCTTGCTGCTGGCCGCGCTGCCATCATGCGTTTTGCCAAGCTGGCGCCGTCTGCTCCCGGCGTTTACCGCATGATCGATGTGCAGGGCGATGTGCTGTATGTCGGCAAGGCGAAGAATATCAAGAAGCGGGTCACTGCCTATGCGCGTCCAACCGGACATGACAGCCGCATTTCCCGCATGATTGCGGCGACGGTGACGTTGGAATTCGTTAGCACCAAGACTGAAACCGAAGCGCTGCTGCTGGAAGCCAACCTGATCAAGCGCTTGCGGCCGCGGTTCAACGTGCTGCTGCGTGACGATAAGTCGTTTCCTTACATTCTAATCACATCGGACCATTGGGCCCCGCAGATCCTGAAGCACCGGGGTGCACGCACGCGCCCAGGGCACTATTATGGACCTTTCGCTTCCGCCGGTGCAGTCAACCGTACCATCAACGCGCTTGAGCGCGCCTTCCTGCTGCGGTCGTGCTCGGATTCGTATTTCGAGGCGCGGTCGCGGCCGTGTCTGCTCTTTCAGATCAAGCGATGCTCGGCGCCTTGCACGCGCGAGATCGATTTTGCTGGCTATACCGAGCTGGTCAACGAAGCGAATGAATTTCTCTCCGGCCGTAGTCAGTCCGTGCAGAAGGAATTGGCTCAGGAAATGGACAAGGCATCGGCCGCGCTCGATTTCGAACGAGCCGCGATCTACCGCGACCGCCTGTCGGCGTTGTCGGCAATTCAGTCGCACCAGGGGATAAATCCGCGCAACATAGAAGAGGCCGATGTCTTCGCCGTTCATCAGGCGGGTGGGTACTCCTGCGTTGAAGTGTTCTTCTTTCGCACCGGGCAAAACTGGGGCAATCGCGCCTACTTTCCGAGAGCGGACCGCGCCATCGGACCGGCTGAGGTGCTCAGCGCATTCCTCGCGCAGTTCTACGACGACAAGCCGCCGCCGCGTCTCATTCTGGCTTCGCACGAGTTCGACGAGCGCAACTTGCTCGCCGAGGCGCTGACCGCCAAAAGCGGACGCAAAGTTGAGGTCAGTGTGCCGCAGCGCGGCGAACGCAAGGAACTGGTGCAGCACGCGTTGGCCAATGCACGCGAGGCGCTGGCCCGCAAGCTCGCCGACACATCATCGCAGCAAAAGTTGCTTGGGGCTTTGAGGGAAACCTTTTCGTTGCCCCGTTCGCCGCGTCGTATTGAAGTCTATGACAACAGCCATATCGGCGGCACCAACGCAGTGGGCGCGATGATTGTCGCCGGTCCCGAAGGTTTCCGCAAAAATCAGTACCGTAAATTCAATATCCGGTCGTCTGAACTCGCACCGGGCGACGATTACGGCATGATGCGCGAAGTCCTCCAGCGGCGATTCAAGCG
>DASSSM010000259.1:0-3605 GCA_035708425.1 Pseudolabrys sp. | reverse complement strand
ATCACCCGCGATGCGCCGGAACGTCGCCTCGTCTGCGGTTGCACAGGCCTGCTGGTGAACGATGGCGATCGGCCGGCGCACGCCATCGGTGCGCAACGAGGCAAGCGCGGCAGCGGCTTCGTCCATGTCGGCGACCGCGTTGGCAATCGGTACGCAGCGGTTCACGGCCTTGCGGAGATTTTCATCTCCGCCGACAAGCACGACCGGTGTCGGTGCCATATGGGGCTGCGTCTGGTCCTGCGCTTGGGTCTTGAAATCAATCTCGAACCAGAACGTGCTGCCTTTTTCGGGGGCGCTTTCGACGCCAATCGTGCCGCCCTGCAACTCGACGAGCTGCTTGGCGATGGCAAGGCCGAGGCCGGTACCGCCAAACCGGTCGATGATCGTCTCATCGGCTTGGGTGAAGCGATCGAAGATGCGGCTCTGTGCGTCGGGACTGATGCCGATGCCGGTGTCCGTGACCTCGAAACGCAGCCGCACGGTGTCGGCACCCCATGCGACGGCATCGACCGCAATGTTCACATAGCCGCGCTCGGTGAACTTGACTGCGTTGCTGGCAAGATTGGTGAGCACCTCCTCGAGGTGATTCTTGTCGCCGACAAGAAGTTGCGGCGTCCGCGCCGTGCAATGGAACGTGAGCCCGACATTTTTGCGCTGCGCTTCCAGCGCAAGCATGCTGCGGATTTCGCTGAGCATGGAGACGAGGTCGAAGTCGGCCGCCTTGACCGTAATGCGGCCGGACTCGGCACGTGAAAAGTCGAGAATCGAGTTGATAAGCGCGAGCAACTGGTGGCCCGACTTCCCGATCGTCTCTGACATCTCCTCCTGCTCTGAATCGAGCTTGGTTTTTCCCAACAGGTCACTCAGGCCGATGATGGCGTTGAGCGGCGTCCGGAACTCGTGACTGATGCTCGCGAGGAAGGCGCTCTTCGCACGGTTCGCCTCCTCCGCCTGACGCTTGGCCTGCGAAAGCTTCCGGATCAGGGTCGAGACATAAAGCGGCAGCAGGATCAGGCCCGCCATCAAGCCGGCAGCCAGTCCGCGGTGCTCGTGCCAGAAGGGCGCGCTGACGATGGCAATTCCGAAGCCCACGACGCTGGTCCCGGTGGCGGCGAACAGATACGGCACGCCGAAGCGGAAACCGTTTCCAAAAATGGTCCACAGGTAAATCGGATAGAGCGGGGCAAAAGCCTCGCCGCCGACATACATGCCGTACGAGAACAGGCCGAGATCCGAGACCATGCCGATCAGGCGGCGGCCGACGGAGATGCCTGGGTGGTAGAGAAGATGGACAAAAAGGGAAATTGAAACGATCTCGTAAAGCGCGAAATACACCCACTGCTCGCGCAGCATCTCGGCGGCGTCCGCTCGCCCGAACATCGCAGCGATGATCAAATAAGCGAAAGCTGTGCCGCTGAGCGCGAGGCGGTTGACCGTCAGCTCGTGTTCGGAATCCGGGCGGTTGCGCAGCCGGCTTGCGATCCAGGAAAGGCGGCTGCGGATGCGCAGACCGGGCATCCCGGGCACGAAGGCTTTTCTGAGGAAGCCCGTGTTCATCGTCAGCCTCAAGCGCTGCGTGCCCGCGCGCGATTTTCCTGGACGAACGCGATCAAATCTTCGGCGCTCATCGGTCCGCCGAAATAGAAGCCCTGGACCTCATCGCAGCCTTCGGCGCGCAGCATCGTCGACTGCTGCACCGTCTCGACGCCTTCGGCGACGATCTCAAGATCCAGGCTGTGCCCGAGGCTCACGATCGCGCGCACGATCGCAGCGTCGCTCGGGTTGGTCGCGATGTCGCGCACGAAGCACTGGTCGATTTTCAGCCGGTCGACCGGGAAGTGCTTGACGTAAGCGAGCGTTGAATAGCGGGTACCGAAATCGTCGATGGAGATACCGACGCCGAGCTCGCGCAGCTGCTTAAGGTCCTTGGACACGGCATCGGTGTTGTGCATCACGATGCTTTCCGTGAGCTCGAGGTCGAGCAACCACGGATCGAGGCCGGTTTCGGCGAGGACCTTCGCCACCATCAACGGCACGTTCTGCTTGAAGAACTGGATCGACGACAGGTTGACGCCGACGCGGGTCGGCGGATGGCCGCGTTGCTGCCAGAGCTTTGCCTGCCGGCAGGCTTCGCGTAGCGCCCATTCGTTGATCGGAATGATGAGGCCGTTCTCCTCCGCACGGGCGAGGAATTCGCTCGGGCCGACGAGGCCGTGCCCCGGCCGCTGCCAGCGCAGAAGCGCCTCCGCGCCGGTAACGCGCCCGGTGCGCAGCGCGATTTGCGGTTGGTAGTGGAGGACGAACTGGTTCTTGTCGATCGCGGTGCGCAGATCGGTGTCGAGGATCAAGCTTGCGCGCGCGCGCCTGTCCATGTCGGAGGCGTAGAAGCGGAAGACCTTGCCGCCGTCGTGCTTTGCCCGGTACATTGCAAGGTCGCTGTTACGCAGCAATTCCTGCACGTCGGTGCCGTCAGTCGGGTGCACGGTGATGCCGATGCTTGCGCTGAGCGTGACCTGCTCGCCGGCGTGCGACCAGGGCTTGTTGACCGAATCCAGAATACGGTTGGCCATATCAACGGCGTCTTCGTTACGCGTGACGCGCGTCTGCAGGACCGCGAATTCGTCGCCGCCTAGGCGGGCGACCGTGTCGGTGTCGCGGACGACCGAGCGCAATCGGTTGGCGACCTCGACGAGGAATTGGTCGCCGACCTGGTGACCCAATCCGTCGTTAATGTCCTTGAAGCCGTCAAGATCGATGAGGTGGAGCGCAAACGGGCTGTCGCCGCGACGCGTGCGTGCGATCTCTCGGCGCAAGCGGTCGGATAGCAGCGCGCGGTTCGCCAGATTGGTCAGCACGTCATGGTGCGCCATGTAGAAAAGATGGTTCTCGGCCCGCTTTCGGTCGGTGATGTCGAGCGAGGAGGTGAGAACGCCGACCACGGCGTTTGAGCAGTCGCGCAACGGAGTTTTCGTGGTGAGGAAGACGCGCTTGGTGCCATTGCAGTCAACGATGTCCTCTTCGAAGCTGGGCAGCATGGCTTGTGTGCTGATGACCTTGCGATCGAGGGCCTTGCTGCGCGCGGCATGATCTTCGCCGAACACGGGACGCATATCGAAGCCGACTGTTTCGGTCGGACCGATGCCGGCAAGCGAGGCGAGATACGCGTTCATGAACAGGACGCGCCCCTGGCTGTCGGTTGCGCTGATCATGGCCGGAACTGTGTCGATGACCTGCGCCAGCCGCTCGCTCGAATCGCGCAATGCTTCCTCGCGCGAGCGCACTGAATCCTTGAGCTCCTGCGCGAGATTTTCGGCGCGCGTTGCGAGTTGAATCTGTTGCTTGCGCAGCTTCAGGAGGTTGCGTGCGCGGGTCACGAACTCCTGGTGATCGACCGGGCTGTTAAGGAAGTCGGTCGCGCCGGCTTCGAGCGCGCGCAACCTAAATTCGCGCTCCTCGTAGACCGTGATCACGATGACAGGGATTTCGCCGCAGTGCGGGAGAGCGCGCAAGCGCCAGATAAATTCCGCGCCGTCCATCGACGGCATTTTGAAATCGGTGACGACCAGGTCAGGCGTATTATGTTCAAGCCAGGCAAGGAGTTCGAC
>DASSSM010000258.1:0-9566 GCA_035708425.1 Pseudolabrys sp. | reverse complement strand
CTGTCGATTGAGGGCATGACCCGGCTCATTCGCGACCTGGGGCGCGAAATCGCGCGCAGCCTGCCGACGCGCAATCTGGCAGTCATTAACGGGCACGGCGGCAACCGCGGAGTACTGGAGGCTTTGGCACAGGATCTGCGCGGCGATTTCAATCTCAATGTCTGCATTCTGCACCCAACCACCTGGGCGGACATCCATGCGTCTTCCAAAACGCCGGAAATCCATGGCGGGAAGAACGAAACGTCGATGATGCTTGCAACCGCGCCGCATCTGGTACGCGTCGACGAAATCAAGAAATTGCAAGGCGTTTCCGGTGCCGACGCCGTGCGCGCGACGATCCTCGATCAAGCAGTGACGTGGCCGTGGACGACGAACGAGAAGGCGATCGCCGATATGGGAATCATCGGTGACGCGAAATCTGCCTCGGCGGAATTCGGCAACCAGCTTCTGGAAAAAATCACCGACGCAGCAGGCGGCGTTTTCAAGCAGCTTCTGGAACGCCAGCAGCTTTTGCGCGGCTAGGCACAATGCGGGCTGCATCGCGATCGTCTGCCCGCGAGGAGCGTCTTCTGCGCAATCTGGCTGTGGCCGCCGGCCTCGGCTGGTCGCTTGCCTTTGTCATCGTTGCGCTCGTCTATGAGCTCCAGCTCTATGCGGACGGCGCGATATTTTCCTACGCGGTTGCGGTCGAGGACGTGTGGGCATTCCATTGGCACAACATCGCCGATCGCGCGTCAGTGTTTCTCCTTTCGCTCTGGCCCGCCGAAATCCTGGTCGGGCTGACCGGAAGTCCTACGGCCGGCATTATCACCTACGGGCTTCTTTTCTATATCGCGCCACTCATAGGCCTCGTCGGGACATTGGCAGCCGACCGCTCGCGCGGTCGCATTTTCTTCGCCTATGCGTGCGCCTCGACGGCCTTGCTTTGCCCGCTGATTTTCGGCTTCCCGACGGAAATGTGGATGGCGCATGCATTGTTCTGGCCAGCGCTTGCGCTGGCCCACTATGCACGCCGGGGCATCCTTGGGACGGTCATCCTGTCAGTCACCCTGACGGCGTTGACCTTGACCCATGCGGGCGGCGTCGTGCTCGCATTTGTCGTTGTCGCAACCCTTGCGTTGCATGGTTTCCGTCATCCTCTGTTCCTGCGAGGGGCAATTGTACTGTTCGTCGCGGTGGCGCTGTGGGTCATCGTGAAACTCGTCTATCCGCCCGACGACTACTTCGCCGATGTTCTTGTCAGAGCCGGGCTGCATTTTTTCGACCCTGATATTTTTCAGGTGAACCTCGTTGCCTTATTGATCGTCATTCTTGCCGGTTACAGCCTCCTCTTTCTCGCGCTGTCCCGGATCATGGCAGCGGAAACTGCGCTGCTCGCGGCACTCGCCGTCAGTGCAATCGCCCTGCTGATTTACTGGCTGCAGTTCGACCAGTGGATCCATGCAAGCAACCGGTACTATCTCCGCACGGCGCTGGTCGTCATCACTCCGGCCCTCGGTGTGTTGTCAGCCGTCTACGCAATGCGGGCAGACGGCGCCCCGGTTAATTGTCCGCGTCTGCTGCAAATCGCGAAATTCCTGGCTGGCGTCACGGTAATCCGGGCCTGCATCGGTGCCATCATTCTTTGCACGGCTATTCATGTTGTTCAGACCGCAAAATTCGTCGCGGACTGGGCAGCATACAAAGCGGCAGTGAGGGCGCTCGCATTGGGCAGTGCCTCCGATCCCGCGCTCGGCGACCCGCGCTTCGTCTCATCGCAACGGATTTCACCGGAGCTCAATCAACTCAGCTGGTTCTCGACGGTCGAGTACCTGTCGATCATTTTGTCGGATTTCAAACCTGTGCGGATCGTTGTCGATCCTGCGGGAAATTATTTCTGGTTGTCTTGCGGGACCGCGACGGAAAACGCGAAGGCCACGCGCTCGGTCCCCATGCCGGCGCGCGATCTCGTCAGGATCTACTCCTGCTTGCACCGCTGACACGAAGTATCAAGCCTCATCAAGGGTAATCCATCTGCCCTCGGCGGCGCTGCGATAGCAGGCCTCCACCAGCCTCACATCGCGCACGCCGGCCGACAGATCGCTCTGCAAAGGGGCGTCGCCGACGACGTGCTTGAGAAATTGCTCCCATCCGATGCGGTAGGGATTTGTATGGCCGGCCGGCCCAGGAATTTCCTTCCAGTCCCGTCGGTAGTCGAAACCGATGTCGGCCACGGGATTGATATGGCGAACATCGGGGGTATCGCCTGCGCCTTGCGCCCAGCAGCGATGCACGCCGGCGATCGCCGAGCCGCCGGTGCCATCGACCTGGAATGTCAGAAGATCGTCACGGCGCACCCGTGTTGCCCATGAGCAGACGATCGTCCCAACGGCACCATTGTCCAGCTCCGCCAACGTCAGGGACGTATCGTCGACGTCGACTTCATAACGGGCGCCGCTTTCGTCCGCACGCTGCGGAATAGCCGTCGCGGTGGCAGCCACGATGCGGCGGATCGGGCCGAGAATGCTTTCGATGACGTAGCGCCAATGGGGATACATATCCATGGTGAGCCCGCCAGCACCGCTTCGCTGGTAGTTCCAACTCGGCCTTTGGCTCTTGCGCTCGAAGCCGTCAAACACCCACCAGCCGAAATCGAGACGAAATCCGGTGACCCGGCCAAAGAATTTCTGGTCGGCAAGGCGCGCGAGTTTCCGCAGACCGGGCAGGAAGATCTTGTCTTCGACCGCGCCGTGCTTGAGGTTGTGTGCGCGCGCCGCGGCCAGAAGCGACATCCCTTCCGAAACGGACAGCGCAACCGGTTTTTCGCTGTAAATATGTTTGCCGGCGGCAATTGCCTTCGTCAGCGTCGGCACCCGCTGCACCGTCGCCGCGGCGTCGAAGAATACGGAATATCCGGGATCTGACAGGGCCGCATCGAGATCGGTCGTCCAGCGATCAATTCCGTTGCTCCGCGCGAGTGCGGCGAGGCGTCCATCGTCACGGCCGGCCAGAAGCAAATGCGGCACGACCCGATCGTCTCCAACGGCCAGCCCACCCTCTGCGCGGATCGGCAACAGCGCATTCGCCAGATGCTGTGTCGAAGCAATACGCCCGGTTGCACCATTGACGATGATTCCGATGTCCCTGACAGCCAAAACCTTGACCCTCCTGCCCGCCTTCCTATCATGCCGCGCCGGCGCCAGTATTGTAGGCGAGGCTGTACAGTGACAATGCCATGCCCCGCCACATCGTCTGTCTGACGTTCGATTTCGATACGCAATCCGGCTTTATCGCGCGCGGAATGACGACACCGACGCCGCTGTCGCGCGGCGAATTTGGTGCTCTCGCTTCACGCCGGATCCTCGACTTTCTCGCGTCCCGCGCCATCAAAGCGACCTGGTTCATTCCCGGATTCACGATCGAAAGCTGGCCGCGCGAATGCGAGGCCGTCGTCAAGGCCGGGCACGAGGTTGCGCACCACAGCTGGGCCCATATCCCGCCGGCGACCCAAAGCCGACAAGAAGAGGAGGCCGACCTCGTACGCGCCAACGAAGCAATCGCGCGTTTGACCGGAAAGAACGCCCGCGGCTACCGCTCGCCGTCGTGGGACCTGAGCGATCACACCATCGACTTGCTGCTGGCGCACGGCTTCACCTACGACTCCAGCCTGATGGGGTCCGACTACGTGCCTTACCGCGCCCGGCGCGGCGACGTCGCAAAGCTTGGGGAGCCCTATCGTTTCGGCGAGCAAACAAAGCTGATTGAAATGCCGATCAGCTGGTCGCTCGACGACTACCCGCACTTCGAGTTTGTGCGCACGCAGGCCTCGGTCCTCGCCGGCATGCAGCCGGCGCGCGCGGTCCTGCAGAACTGGTTCGACGAATTCCTCTACATGAAAAAGACCGTCGACTGGGGTGTTCTGACCTACACAATGCACCCTTATGTGATCGGCCGGGGCTATCGTATGCTGGCGCTGGAAGACATGGTCGACAAGCTTGCGAAGGAAGGCGCGACGTTCATGACAATGGAAGATGCCGCGCGCGAGGCCGAAGAGCAGCTGCCTTCGGCGAAGCGTTAGAGGGCGCACCAGTCGCGGATGATTGCCGAATAGATCTCGGTCGCCTGCTCGACCCGTGACACGAGGCAATACTCATCGGTCTGGTGCGCAAGCTCCAGCTCTCCGGGGCCGATGATCGCTGTCGGCGGCGTGCCCAGCGCCGGTGTCAGGATCGAAGCATCGGTAAAATATGGCGCGGCGCCGACCTCGCCACCAACGCCGGCAATCTCGCGGGCGGTGCGAACAACTTTCCCGATCCAGGCATCGTTCGGATTGGTCCACACGCTCTGCGCGTCGAGCTTGGTGCCAAGCTCGACATCGGTGCCGAGATAGCTCGCGAGCTGCGCGCGGATTCCGGCGTGGTTTTGTCCCGGAATCGTGCGGATATCGATACCGATGGCGGCTCGGTCCGGGACGGAATTTATGTTGAGACCGCCGGCGATCGTACCGACGTTCAGCGTCGGCCCGCCGAGCACATCGTGGCGAGCGACATTGAAGTCGAAATCCTGCAAGGCCGTGACGGCGCGAGCGGCCTTATAGACCGCATTGACGCCTTTTTCCGGCATCGAGCCGTGTGCGGTCAGCCCTTTTGTGACCGCCTCGAGCCACAGCGCGCCTTTGTGGCCGACGAGAGGCCGGTTGCCGGTCGGCTCTGCCACGACAAACGCGCCGACTTTCGGCAGGCCTTTGAACTCCTGCGCAAGCGCCGCAGCGCCGGTGCAGCCGGTTTCCTCCCCCGCCGTGATGACGAGCACCACGCCGGGCGTATCCGCGAGCTTGCCGGACAGCTGCAGACAGGCGACGACAAACGCCGCGACGCCGCTTTTCATGTCCGATGAGCCCCGGCCGTAGAGCTTTCCGTCGATAATTGCGCCGGCGTGCGGATCGACCGACCATGGCTGCGCGCCGAGCGGAACCGTATCGAGATGTCCGGTAAATCCGATTGGCAGTTTCCCCGGGGCGCCGCCGATGCGGGCAACGATCTGCGCGCGGCCATCGCCGAACGGGACGACATCGACCGTGAAACCTCCTTCTTTCAGCAAAGCGGCAAGCGTCTCAGCACAGGCCCGCTCTGCACCTGGCGGGTTGATGGTGTTGAAGCGAACGAGGTCCTGCGTCAGCTCGACTGAAGATGTCATGATCTAACCGAAATATGCGTCGCGGACTTCAGGCTGCGCCGCGAGCTCGGCCGGCTTCCCGCTCGCGGCGACGCGCCCCTTCGATAGCACGAATCCGAAGTGCGAAATCGCGAGAGTCTGATGCACATTCTGCTCGACCAGAAGCACCGTGATACCGCGTTCATTGATGCTTCGGATGATATTGAAGTTCTCCTTGACCAGCCTGGGCGAAAGCCCGAGCGACGGTTCATCGATGAGCAGCAGCTTGGGCGCGCACATCAGGCCGCGCCCGATCGATATCATCGCCTGCTCACCTCCCGACATCGTTCCGGCGAGCTGGGTCCGACGTTCCGCGAGCCGCGGAAAAATCTGCAGGATCTCCGCAAGACGCGACGCGACCGCTCTGTCCGACCGCTCCTGGTAGGCGCCCACGCGCAGATTTTCCTCGACGGTCAGCTTGGGGAACACTTTGCGCCCCTCGGGAATGCACGCAATGCCCGCCGCAATGATCTTATGGGTCGGCAGATGCGTTATATCGGCGTCGTCAAAGACGATGCGGCCGGCACGCGCCGGCGTAAGCCCGAGGACCGAACGTACAAGGGTGGTCTTGCCTGAACCGTTCGAGCCCAGCAGGCACGTGATCTGCCCGGCATTCACGCTCAGCGACACGCCCTGCAGCACATCGGCCTTATCGTAGGCCGTGTAGACGTTTTCGATCTCGAGGATACCCGCCATCACGCCGCTCCGAGATAGGCTTCCTGGACCTGCGCGTCGGCGGCAACGGTGCGGTACGGCCCCTCGGCGATCTTCCGCCCGAAATTGAGCACCACGCAACGATCGGTAATTCGCTCGATCACGCCCATCTCATGCTCGACGATGATGATGGTGAGATCTTTGTTGCGCTTGCGCACCAGCAGGATGTCGTTCATGAGCTCCGCCGTCTCGTCGTGCGTCATCCCCGCCGAAGGCTCGTCGAGCAGCAGCAGTTTCGGCGCGCTGATCAGCGCCCGGCAGATCTCGATGCGGCGACGGTCGATCATCGGCAGGCCGGCGACCGGCTCGAACATGCGCCCCGCCAGTCCCGGCTCGAACACCTCCACCAGCGCGCGTGCGTCCACGTAACTGCGTTCGAACTCCTGTTTGAAGTCGCTGCGTTTTGCAAGATTGAACCACAGGCCCTGATTGAGGCGCTTGTGGTTGCCGATCATGATGTTGTCGAAGATCGAGAGCGGCAATGACAGCCGCGAGCGCTGGAATGTCCGCGATATGCCGGCCTGATAAATTGCCCGCGCGCTCGCATTCGTGACGTCGGCGCCGTCGAACATGACGCGCCCCGCATCGGCGTCGTAGATCCCGGTGATCACATTGAAAAACGTGGTCTTGCCGGAACCGTTAGGGCCGATGAGGCCGAGGATCTCGTTCGCCGTAACGGCAAGATCGAGCCCGTCGAGCGCCTGCACGCCGCCGAAGTGCTTGGACAACCCGTACGCTTCGAGCAAGGCGCTCATGGCCGCCATCCCGGGAAATAGTGGCGCACCGGCCGCGGCAGCAGCCCCTCCGGCCGGAATAGCAGAACCGCGATCACCATCAGCGCGTAAAGCAGAAACCGGTACTCCTGGATGGTCTGCAATTTTTCGGGCAGGACCACGACGATGATGGTCGCGACCATAAGCCCCCACGGATTGCCGATACCGCCAAGCAGCAGGATCGAAACCAGGATCAGCGAGTCTGCGAACGTGTAGTTGTTCGGTGCGACGAAACCGCCGACCATTCCGAACAGCGCTCCCGCGATGCCGATAAGAAAGTTACCGATCAGAAAGGCGGTAATCTTCCAGCGCACGATATCGAGGCCGAAGCAACCGGCCGCAGTCTCATCAAGCCGCAGGGCATCGAGGTTGAGTCCGATCCAGGACCGCTCGAGCCTGCGCACAAGGACAAACGCCCCGACAAGCAGCAGCAGGCTCAGAATGAAGTAATTCATGTAGAACGACAGCGAGATTTTCCCTATCTCGATGTTGTCGTTGAACGACCAGCCAAGAATGCGCATGCCCTTGACCTGCATCCCCTGCGGGCCGCCGAGCACGTCGTTCACTTCGAGAAACGTCTTGAACAGCAGCGCAAAGGCGATCGTGACGACCGCCGCGTAATGCCCGCGCGTTCGCAGCACCGGCAGCAGCAAAAGCGAGCCCGCGAAAGCCGCCAGCAGCCCGCCAATCAAGAGGACCAGCAAATGCGGCACTGCCGTGTAGGCGTTCAGGACAGCGGACGTATAAGCGCCGATTCCGAAAAACGATGCGCCAGCGAAATTGAGAACGCCCGCATAGCCGAACTGAACGTTGAGCCCGAGCGTCGCCACCGAATACAGCAGCACGGTGATCACCAGCAAAAGCACGAAGTGATTGTCGTGAAAAACCGCCCCCACCGCGCATGCCGCGCCGATGGCGCAAACGGCCAAGGCGTCTTCGTGCTCCACGAATGATGTGCTCACAATCTCGAGCAGGCCGAGCCAGGCAGCGGCAAGCATAGCCACGATTCCGGCAGCCAGCAGGATGATGATCAGGTTCTGCTTTTCGGCGCCGAGCATTGCAACGAAATAGCCAGTCGCAACCACAAGGGCGATAATGCCCGGCCATACCGTTGTATGTCCCCTCTCCGCCATTCCTAGACTCGCTCGCTGATTTTTTCGCGGATCAGGCCGGTCGGCCGCCAGGCCATAATGGCTATGACAACGGCGAACGCGAAGACATCTTTGTAGGCGCTGGCAAACGGAAGCATGACGGTGCCGATCGTCTGCAGGCCGGCGAACAGGAATCCGCCCAGGATCGCGCCATAGATGCTGCCAAGACCGCCGATAATGGCGGCGGAAAATCCGACGACGCCGAGGTAAAGGCCAATGCCGAAATTGATCTCGTTGTAATAGAGGCCATTCATGACGCCCGCGAAGGCGGCAAGGCCGGAACCAAGCGCGAAAGTCACCAGAACGATCGCCGTGAAATTGATGCCCATCGTGCGCGCGGTTTCCTCGTCCTGCGCGACGGCACGGATGGCCAGGCCGAGCTTGGTACGGTTGAGCAGGTACTGGATGCCGACAATCACCAGAACGCCGGCGGTCAGCATCAGCACGTTGTCAAGCCGCAGATTGAAGGCACCCAAATCGATCGACGCCTGCGGGAGCAATGCTGGAAATGGCTTCGGGTTGGCGCCCTGCGGGTAAAAAAGCCGGACGGACTCACGCAGGACCGTGCCCAGCATCAGCGTGATCAGCAGCGTGTTGAGAGCCGGCGCCGAGCGCAATGGCATCACGAGATAGCGGGCAATGGCCATGCCTAGGAACGCCATGGCCAGGGTCGCCACCACCAGCATGACGATAAGGTCGAGCCAGTTGGAGTTTAGCCCCAGCATGCGCAGCCCGGCGTAACTCGCGAGCGCCGCGAACGCGCCGACAGTCAGCACATCGCCATGGGAAAATTTGATGACGTCGAGCACGCCGAAGAAAAGCGTGAATCCGACCGCCACCAGCGCATACATCATGCCGAGCATCAGCCCATTCATGACGTACTGAGCGAGCAGGCCCGCGTCCATGTCCGGCGATCTTGTGAGGCGTTAAAGGAAACGGGGCCGCGCCTGCCGCGGCCCCGGTCGCGTAAACCTATTTCTGCCCCGGCAGCTTGCGCTTGCCGCTGGCATACTCACTGTCGTCCCACTCCACGAACTTGCCGTCCTGCACGACGTACTTCGTGATGACGGGCACCGTATTCTGCCCATGATCGTCGAACGTGATCTTTCCGACGATCGAGTCCCGATCCTTTACATTCGCCAAGTCCGCGATGACCTTCTTGCGATCCGGCCCGACCTTCTCGATCGTATCCAGGATCATGTCCATCGCAGCGTAGGCGAATGGACCATAGGCTTCCGGCGGATTGTCGTATTTCTGCGCATTGTATTTTTCCATGAAGAACTTGCCGCCGGGCAGCTTCTCGGCCGGAGCGCCCTCACGGAAGGCCAGCGTGCCTTCGGCGAGGGGACCCAATCCCTGGATGTAGGCGTCCGACACAATGCCGGACGTGCCGTCAAACACGGCCTTGATGCCGAGCTTGTCCATCTGCGAGCGGATGCGCACGCCTATCGGAGTCAGGCCACCAAAATAGATGATGTCAGGATTGAGCGCCTTGATCTGGGTGAGCTCGGCCGTGAAGTCCTGCTGGTCGGCGGTCACGCCGAAGGTGCCCAGGATCTTGCCGCCCAGCTTCTGCACCGCCGCGCTGAAGTACTGGTTGTGGCCCTTGCCGTAATCGGTGGTGTCGTGGATCACCGCCACGGTCGTGTAGCCGAGCTTCGAAATCAGCTCCGCGTTGGCGTCGTTCTGGTTGATCATCGTGCCGTTGACGCGATGAATCTCGGCATACTTGTTG
>DASSSM010000257.1:0-15323 GCA_035708425.1 Pseudolabrys sp. | reverse complement strand
GACTTGTTCAGGATACTCGGCGCAGCGCTTGCCGGAACGCCGGTTAAGTTGCCGGAATACGTGAACTCCGTTCGTCCGGCCGTGAGGCTCGGGCGCGCCGTATTCCAGCGTGCGAGCGACGAGTTGTCGAGCGGTAGCACGCCGTACTTCTTCGCCTCGGAATAGAAGAGATCCTGCATCTCCTTGAGCTTCTCCGGCATCCTGGCGGCCAGATCGCTGGCTTCGGTGGGGTCCTCCTGGACGTTATAAAGCTCCCACTTGTACCCGCTGATCACATCCGGAGGCGTTGCGGTGCTCAGTTCCCATGGGAGAGTCGCCGGAGTCGTCGCCGCCACCCACCCGTCGTGATAGATGGCGCGATTGCCGAGCATCTCGAAGTATTGCGTCTGGCGCTGGGACGGGGCGTTGGCGTTCGCCTTGTCCCATGTGTAAACCATGCTCACGCCTTCGATGGGGCGCTGCTTGATGCCGTTGATCGTATCGGGCGCTGGGATGCCGCTCGCTTCGAGGATGGTGGGCACAATGTCGATGACGTGGTGGAACTGAGGGCGGATGCCGCCTACGTCTGTGATGTGGCCGGGCCAGGACATGGCAACGCCCTGAGCTGTGCCGCCGAAGTGCGACGGCACCTGCTTCACCCACTTGAACGGGGTGTCCATCGCCCAGGCCCAAGGCGCGGCGAAGTGCGGGAATGTCCGTTCCGATCCCCAGAACGGATACCAGAGAAACTGGTCCTTCACCGGCACGGAAACGCCGTTGAAGGTGGTGAACTCGTTCGGCGTGCCGTTGAGCATGCCTTCGGCGCTCGCGCCGTTGTCGCCGCCGATATAGATGATCAAAGTGTTGTCGAGTTCGCCGAGGTCTTCGACGGCCTGGATGACGCGTCCGATCTCATGGTCGGCGTAAGCGAGGTAGGCGCCATAGACATCCGCTTGCTTGATGAAGAGCTTCTTTTCTTCAAAGCTGAGGGAATCCCATTCCGGCAATTCTTTCGGCCAAGGCGTCAGCTTGGCGTTCTCGGGCATGATGCCCAGCCGCTTCTGGTTGGCGAAGATGGTTTCGCGCAGCTTGTTCCAGCCCTCGTCGAAAAGGTGCATGTCGCCGATCTTCTTGATCCACTCCGGCGTCGGATGATGAGGCGAATGGGTGGCGCCTGGCACGTAATAGAGGAGCCAGGGCTTGCCGGGCGCGATCTCCTTGAGCTGCTTGATGTACCCGATGGCTTCATCAGCCATCGCCGTCTGCATATTCCAGCCGGGATTGTTCAGGAACGGATAGATAGCCGTCGTGTTGCGGAAAAGGTTCGGCTGCCACTGGCTGGCGTCGCCACCGACGAAGCCGTAGAAATATTCGAAACCCATTCCATTCGGCCATTGCTCGAACGGGCCGGCCTGGCTCGACTGATAAGAAGGCGTGTTGTGGTTCTTGCCGAACCACGAGGTCGCGTACCCGTTTGCTTTCAGGATTGTACCGATGGTGCCTTTGTCGATTGGAATGATCGAGTCATAACCCGGGAACCCCGTCGCGATTTCGCCGACTACCCCGGAACCAACTGAATGATGGTTGCGTCCGGTGATCAGCGCTGCGCGCGTTGGCGAGCACAGTGACGTCGAATGGAAGTTCGTGTAGCGCAGGCCGGCCCTTGCAATGCGATCCATGGCAGGAGTGGGTATGACGCCGCCGAATGTGCTTGGTGCACCGAAACCCTGGTCATCCGTCATGATGAGCAAGACGTTGGGCGCGCCCTTGGGCGGCACAACGCGCGGCGCCCACCAAGCTTTCGAGTCCGAAGCCTTTTCGTTGATCACACCGCCAAATTCCGGAACAGGGGGCGGAATTTGTTTTCCGGTGATTGTCGTGGTGGCCCCGGGCGAACCGGGAGTGCCGGTGACCTGCTGGGCCAATGCCGAGGAAACTGCCGTTATGCCAAACAAGAGCGACAATGACAGCACAACTGCTCTTGATTGCATCTTCGTCTCCGATGCCCGCGAAGCAGTAGTCTAGATTGGCGATCTGGCCGGCTCGGGCTTTGATGCAAGTCAAAGGACCTGATTGAATCAGTACAATTGGACCAAAGGGCACATCAACAATGGAGCGGTGAAATGCTGAAAGAAATGCTGACATCGGACCAATTTGCGCTTGTCATTTCGCAGGCGGCGGCGCCCGCCTTTTTGCTGGGAGCCGTGGCGTCCTTCCTGTCCGTCCTGGTTTCGCACCTGGCGCGCATCGTCGACCGGTCGCGCGCGATCACCGCAATTTTGGATGACGACGCCAAAGGAGCGGATCTCAAGAAGCATTTGCCCGAGCTGCGCTTTCGCGCGGGCCTGATCATCCGCTCGATCTATTGGGCGGTCGGCAGCGGGATTGCCGCCTGCCTGCTGATGATCGTTGCCTTCATGGCAGCCTATCTCGGCGCGCGTCATGAACCGGCCGCTGCGATTCTTTTCACGATATCGCTGCTGCTCTTCACCGCCTCGCTCATTTCGTTCGCGCGCGACCTCAGGGTCGCCCTGAATCAAAAAGACCTGGCCTGATCTCCGGATGCGATGGTCGGGCTACAGGAAGGGGGCTCGGCAATATCCGCTTCAGACCAAAACGCGCTTTTCGCCTAGCGGGGTTCGCGCCAGCGCAGCTCGGCGATGGCGTCGCCGGCGAATGCGCAGCTCACCCGCACAAAATCCAATTCCTTGGCGGTCGGCCTGGCGCGACTGCCAAAGTGACAGGATGTGACGCCGAGAAGGTCGCCGGCCTTCGACAGCAACGGGATCGACAGGACACCACCAATTCCCGCAGCCTCTGAGAAACTCAGGTACGGCGTCCAGTCCTCGTCCTCGGTCACGTCGGGAATCAAAATCGGCGCATGCAGACGCGCGGCACGCGCGCACACGGTGTTCGACGTGGCTATGGGCATGTCGCCGAACTGGTCGAGCAGGCCGGGCGCAAATTCGCGCTGCGCGACCACGCGCAAGCATTTTGTGCTGGAGTTGTAGACCTGGGCGGACGCATACCGCGCGTCCAGATGCTGCCGGTTCCACTCGGCCAGCTGGTCCATGACCATGATTTCGCTGGGCGAACTGAACAAGGCATGCACAAATCGTGTCGCCAACACATCCATCCCGACCTCCAACCTGCCGGTTGTCGCGTCGGAAAAAACGCCACGCGCCGCCGAAAGTTCCATTGCCTTACTCGATCACCTCGTCGGCGCGGGCAAGGACGGTCGGCGGAATGGTCAGACCGAAAGTCTTGGCCGTCTTGAGATTGATCACCAACTCAAACTGCGTCGGCTGCAGAACAGGCATGTCCGCCGGATTGGCGCCTTTCAAGACCTGTCCAACGTATTCTCCGGCCTGGCGGTACATCCAGCTGATGCTCGGGCCATAGCTAGAGAGAGCGCCCACCGCCGCGAACTGCCGAACAAACCCGACGCCAGGCAGCTTGTGCCGGTGAGCGAACGAGACAATCTGCTCACGCCGGTCCAGCAGGATCGGATCTGTCCCGGTGATGAATGCATCTGCCTTGGCAGACCAGTAGCTGCTCGAGCGCCGCGTCGAGTTCCCGGGCATTCGATGCATACAACGTCACGGTCTCTGACCCCAGTTTCTTTGCTCCCGTTTCCGCATCGGCCACTTCGATTTTCACATTGGGGTTGGTGGGATTCATCAAGAGCGCGACACGAGAAATATTTGCGGACATCTGCCGGAGCAGCTCAATGCGTTTTGCGCCAAGGACATTCTGGTTAAACAGAATGCCGGTCACGTTGCCGCCGGGGCGGTTGATGCTTTTGACCAGCCCGAACCGAACGGGATCGCCGCCGATAGTGAAAACGACAGGCACGGTGCCACTCGCCCGCTGAGCCGCGCGCGCGGAAGCGACATCCCCCGTGGCAGCCATCGCGACCACGCCCATGGCTACAAGTTCAGCGGCAAGAGCCGGTAATGCGTCGTAGTCTCCGCGGGCCCATCGTTCCTCGATACGGACATTTCTGCCCTCGACGAACCCCGCCTTCGCCAGCCCTTCCCGAAAAGAGTCGGCGTTGAAGCGGTAGGTATCGGGCGATGCGCTATTCAGGAAACCGACCAACGGCATTTGTCTTTGCGCCAATGCCGAAAAAGCAGGCAAGGCGGCCGCCGCACCGCCAAGAAGTGAGATGAACTCGCGCCGCTTCATTCGCCGCCCTCGACGGTCCGCGGCATCTTAGCAACCCGGCTTCTAATTGCCAGACGCCGTCTTTTGCAGATGCGACATTAAATCTCCGGCAACGGAAAGACATCCACCGCTCGGCTGTTGTATCCGTGGAACGCGCGTGAGAAGCACTCGAGGCATCATTGTCCGGACCCATCCTCTTCTTCGGCATTCCGTTCGATTTCATCCTGTTCGCGCTGACCTTGCTCGGCGTCGCGCTGTTTCACCGGCACACGCTCGCGGCCGCGCTCACAGGCCTTGGCGTCATTACCGCCTACAAGCTTGTCTTCACCGGCTTCAAGGAGGGCGCGGGCCTTGCCGGCCTCGGCCTTCATCTCGGTCACGAATTTTCGCTGCTCTCCAATTTGTTCCTGCTGCTGATGGGCTTCGCGCTGCTGTCGCGCCACTTCGAGGAAAGCGCCGTGCCGGACGAGATGCCGGCGCTGCTGCCGGACAACTGGACTGGCGGGCTGGTGCTGCTCGTGATCGTGTTCGTGCTGTCGGGTTTCCTCGACAACATCGCCGCGGCGATCATCGGCGGCACGGTCGCGCGGCACGTATTTCGCGGCAAGGTCCACATCGGTTATCTCGCGGCCATCGTCGCCGCATCCAATGCCGGCGGCGCGGGCAGCGTGCTCGGCGACACAACAACCACCATGATGTGGGTCGCGGGCGTAAGCCCCCTGGTCGTCCTCGAAGCCTATGTCGCCGCTTTTGCGGCGCTGCTAATTTTCGCCGTGCCCGCTTCCCTGCAGCAGCACCGGCACTCGCCGATCGTCAAGCACGTGCGGCGCGGCACCGTCCTCGACTGGGCGCGGGTCGTTATCGTTATCGTCATGCTCGGCGTGGTAGTCGCGACGAACATCGTCACGAACCTGTACTTTCCCGTGCTTCTCGGCCGCGTGCCGGTGCTCGGTCTCTCCCTCTGGGCGGTGCTTCTTGCGACCGCGCCATGGCGGCGCCCCGACTGGAGCGTGCTGCCGGAAACGTTCAAAGGCACGGTCTTCCTGCTCGCGCTGGTGACGGCAGCCTCGCTGATGCCGGTCGAGACCCTGCCCGCCGCATCGTGGCAGACGGCGCTCGGCCTGGGATTCGTCTCGGCTGTGTTCGACAACATCCCGCTGACGGCGCTCGCGCTCAAGCAAGGCGGCTACGACTGGGGATTTCTCGCTTAT
Organism: Pseudolabrys sp.; assembly: GCA_035708425.1. Lineage (GTDB taxonomy): Bacteria > Pseudomonadota > Alphaproteobacteria > Rhizobiales > Xanthobacteraceae > Pseudolabrys. The sequence goes on along the minus strand of DASSSM010000257.1, from coordinate 9,966 downwards.
GCGGTCGGCTTCGGCGGCTCGATGATCTGGTTCGGCTCCTCGGCCGGCGTCGCGCTATCCAACCAATATGCCGAGGCAAAGTCGGTCGGCCTGTGGCTGCGGCACGGCTGGCACGTCGCGGTCGCCTACGTGATCGGATTTTTCGCATTGCTGGCGGTGCTTGGATGGCATCCCGACGTGCCGCATTGAATGAAACGATGGATGGCGCTGCCGTAACGGCGCTGTAAAGTCTTACCGGTGCCTGGCGCCCACAAAGCCGCTGTGTTTATTAAAAACCGAGCGTCTCAAGCCAGCACTTTTTAGCGGCGGGACGGTAAAAGCGCCTCATGGGACAGACCTCCTTGCACTTCGCCGCCATCTGGTTCTCCGCTTGGGGAGCGATGATGACTTACAGCAGGATTTCGCACGAGCCTGCTCATGCGCCGGGCGCGTTTCACGGGCCCGACTGCCCGCAGTGTGGCGAGCCGATGTGGCTGGCCCTTATTGAGCCGGACAAACCCGACCACGACCGTCGCACGTTCGAATGCGCGGACTGCAACCGCGTCGAAAAGGTTGTCGTGAAGTACCGCTAGCCGCCCGCGCGGCGGCGAAACATTTCAACATCATTTGAAATGTCTGTTGACCGGGTCCGGTCATTTCAATAATCATTGAATAGTGAAGAAGCAGAGCGCCGTCTCGATTCTGGCCGCCCTGGCACAGGACAGCCGGCTGGATGCTTTTCGCCTGCTGATCGAGGCCGGTCGGCAAGGAATGCCGGCGGGACATCTTGCCGCCAGCCTCCGGCTGAGCCCGAATGCGCTGACTTTTCATCTGGACCGGCTGCGCGATGCTGGCCTGGTCACGGTCCGGCGTGAAGGCCGTTCGATGATCTATGCGGCCCAGTTCGAGACAATGAACAACCTCATTTCGTATTTGACCGATCAATGCTGTGGGGGCCGCCCCGAGCTTTGCAGGCCAGGCACCGGCAAAGTCAGGCGACGGGCCCTTGCATCGTCATGAGGGATGCCGTGGCCGATAAACCTTTCAATGTCCTCTTCCTCTGCACCGGAAATTCGGCACGCTCGATCCTGGCCGAAGCGATCCTCAACAAGGCCGGCGCGGGAAAATTCCGGGCCTTCAGCGCCGGCAGCCAGCCGAAAGGCCAAGTGCATCCCGAAGCAAGGAAGCTGCTGCAGAGCCTCGGGTTTGACACGCGCGGCTTTCGCTCGAAGTCGTGGAACGAGTTCGCCAAACCCGGCGCGCCCGCGCTCGATTTCGTTTTTACCGTCTGCGACAACGCCGCGGGAGAAGCCTGCCCGCTCTGGCCCGGCCAGCCGATGACCGCGCACTGGGGAATTCCCGATCCTGCGGCCGCCACCGGATCGGCCGCGGAGATTTCGCTCGCATTCAAGGACGCCTACCGGATGCTGTCGCAGCGGATCGGCGTTTTCGCCGCGCTTCCACTCCGCTCTCTCGACCGGATGAGTTTGCAGGCCAAACTCAAGGACATCGGACGCCTGGAGAGCGCAACCGCCACGGTGAAAGAACCCGGCTGATGGCCTCGGTTGCGCAAAAAGCCGCGGCCGAATTCACCGGCACAGCCTTTCTTCTCGCAGCCGTCGTCGGCTCAGGTATCATGGCGCAGCGTCTGGCCGGGGGGAACGTCGCGCTGGCGCTGCTTTGCAACACGCTTGCGACCGGTGCAATCCTCCCGGTGATCATTCTGATGTTCGGCGGCGTTTCCGGCGCCCACTTCAATCCCGCGGTCAGCATCGCATTCGCACTGCGCGGCGAGCTTCCCTGGCGCGTGGCCAGCCTCTACGTGTCAGTTCAGATTGCCGCGGCCATCGCCGGCGCCTGGGTTGCGCACGCCATGTTCGAGCTGCCGGTGTGGCAAATCTCGACCACCGTACGCTCGGGGTCGGGTCAGTGGCTCGCGGAAGGCGTTGCCACGTTCGGCTTGCTCCTCACGATTTTTGGCTGCCTCGCCCGCGCGCCTGCCGCCGTTCCCTACGCCGTAGGCCTCTACATCACCTCGGCGTACTGGTTCACGGCCTCGACGTCATTTGCAAATCCCGCGGTGACGATTGCGCGTTCGCTGTCGGACACCTTTGCGGGCATCGCGCCTGCCGGGATTGCCGCATTCATGTTGGCCCAGTTTGCTGGAATGCTTTGCGCGATCGCGCTTGGGCGCTGGCTGTGGAAGGCAGATGCGTCCACACGAGCCGGACGAAAACCGCGCCGGCAATAGTCCGCAGATCGCAGGCCCTCAGACCGGGCGCTCGCCCTTGACGGTAACGCGCGTGCCCGAGCGCGTGTGCGGCCAGTAATCCCACATCGCCCGTTGCTGAGCGCAGCGATTGTCCCAGAAGGCGATCGCATTCTCGGTCCAACGGAAGCGGCACTGGAACAACGGATTTTCCGCGTGCTGATAGAGATAGCTCAGGATCGCGTCGCTCTCGTCGCGCGGAATGCCTACGATATGCGACGTGAAACCGCGATTGACATAAAGCGCCTTCTTCCCCGTCACCGGATGCGTGCGCACGACCGGATGCTCGGCACGCGGATAGCTCGGCTTGTCGGCAACGCCGGTGTTGGCATAGAGGCCGCGATAGACCATCTCGCCGTCGTGAACCGCCGTCAGCCCGTTGAGATAAGTCTTCATGCGGTCCGACAGCGCTTCGTAGGCGGCGTACATGCTCGCGAACAATGTGTCGCCGCCGCTCGGCGGACACTGCTTGATATAGAGAATGCTACCCATCGGCGGCTCGAGGTCGCAGGAGACGTCGGTATGCCAGCCCTCCCCGTTCGCGCGCGGGCTGTTCTTGTCAGCGTAGATCTTCATCAGCGCCGGCTCGCCCGGCTCGTGCGGCGCGGCCGGATGGACATGCAGCTCGCCGAACAGCCGGCCGAAAGCAAGATGCTGCTGCGGCGTGATGTGCTGGTCGCGGAAGAAGATGACGATATTCTCGGCCAGCGCCCGGTGGATCTCGTCCACCGTCCGGTTCGACAGCGGCTTGGCGAGATCGACGCCATCGATCTCCGCGCCGATGAGCGGGGTCAGCTTGTCGACGCCGATCGTCTCATATGGCTGCGATGCGCCGGCATCGTGCCGAATGCGCGGACCATCCTTGCCGCTCAGCGAACTCATTGGAACCTCCCGGCAAAATCCCGTTTGCCCGCGATGGTAGCGCGGGCACGCGCGAGCGCAATGCCCAACGGTAAAGAATGCAAACGCGTTTAGAGACTCAATGGTTCTCGTGCGCTAAAACTCTCAGGGCGCCAAGCATTGTCGCCAGGATCAAGCATCGAGACCGCTTGATGTTGCGTCTTGTGGTATCCGTTCTTCTCGTCCTTTTGCCGACGGCGACCGGCTTGGTAGCGCAAGAAGCCGCCGAAACTTCCGATCGTCCCGCGAAGACGGATGACGGCGAGACAAGCCGGCAGGCGCAGCAATCAATCTGCCTTCTGGTTGAATCGGCGGCTCAAGCCAACGAACTACCAACTGAATTTTTTGTCCGATTGATTTGGCAGGAAAGTCGCTTCCGGCCCGCGGCGATCGGGCCATCAACCAGAACCGGCAAGCACGCTTTGGGAATTGCCCAGTTCATGCCGGGTACTGCAGCCGAGCGTAATCTACTCGATCCGCTTAATCCGATAGAGGCGTTGCCGAAGGCGGCCGAGTTTCTCAAAGATTTGCGCAGCCAGTTTGGCAACCTTGGGCTTGCGGCAGCTGCTTACAATGCGGGGCCTGGCCGGGTCCGGGCGTGGATGGCGGGCACAACATCATTGCCTGCCCAGACGCGAGCCTACGTTTTGGCGGTGACCGGCAATTCCATTGACGCGTGGGCAGCGGGTCGTGATGTCGCGAGCAAAACCGAAAGCGGAATAAGTTGCTCGATGCTGATGGCAAAGCTCAGGCAACCACCAACGACTTTCCTGGGCGCTCTTCAAAAACGCGTGGTGGCCGGTGCGATTCAACCTTGGGGCGCCATTCTTGTAGCACACCAATCGCGCTCGGAAATCCTGGACCGCTATGCTGCGCTCCAACGGAGGTTCGCGGCAGCGCTAGCCGGACGGGACCCAATTGTATTTGAACGCGGGCGCGGTGGACTGCCTCGCTATCAGGTCAGGGTTGGCGCCCAGTCGCGGGAGGCCGCAAATGATATTTGTAAAAAAATTCATCTCGCCGGAGGCGACTGCGTCGTTCTTCGTAATCCAGGCAGTTAAAGGTGTTCTACCCGCTGCTGTGCAGCCAAGCAGACGCCTCTTACGATCGGGCGACGGTCGTCAGAACTTCCATGCCAACGCCCCGCGCACCGTGCTGCCGGTCAGCGAGACCCGGTACGGGTCTCCGTCGGAGCCGATATAATCCTTGTGGCCGAAATTATCATACAAATATTCGACCCGACCCAGCAGGTTTTGGGTGATGGCGTATTCGATGCCTCCGCCGATCGACCATCCGACGTAGGTAGCGCCGCTGGTCGTTACAGCTGTCGTTGTGGTCGCGCCTTCGTGGAAATTGAAGTCGGCGATAGCAAGCCCACCCGCCACAAAAAACAGCCAGCGATCTGCCGCGTAACCGAACCGTCCGCGCACATGGCCTGTCCAGTTAAAATCATAGGTGTTGGGAGCTTGTGTTAGGATAAACTGTTGGGTACCCGTACCGTCCGCGTTGGTCCAGCCGAAATCGCCTTCGAGGCCAAAAACGAATTGGTTGTACTGCCAATTGTAGCCGGCGAGCGCACCGCCGATCACCCCGTTAGTCGCGGCACCGTCCTCAATTACCACCCCTTCTTCTTCGACATGGGTGCGGCCCCACAAATAGCCGACATGTCCGCCGACGTAAAAGCCGGTCCAGTTGTAGACGGGCGGAGGCGCAGACACGCGTGGCGGTGCCTTGACCGGCATGTCAGCCGCTGACGCGACCGGTGCAAATACGACCGTGGATGCGGCAGCGATTATTGCGATCGACAAGTGACGCATGGGCAGCCCCCAAAACTTTCGCCAGATACAAAATAAAATACCTTGAAGAGTATATCGGCACACGTGGGGGCCTGTGCAGAGAACCATGAATTTCGTCATTTGTGGCAATCTGGCCACATGGATTAAGTATCAGATTTGACGATTGAATAGTGCCGGATGTCTGCTTTGGGTTCAAAGTGGAGGTTTGAGGGTTCGGGCAAATTTTCATCCGCCGCCGTATTGCTTCGACCGCAAGAACGCGGCCGCGCGATCGACCATCTCTCTCCAGCGCGGCAGGTGGTTGCGGTGAAAGGCCGCCTCAACGCTGAACCGCTCGAATGGAAAGCGGATTCAGCAGCCCGTGCCGCGGAAGCCCGGCTCGTGACACTGGATCGGCAACAAAAGGTTATCCTCGTATTTCGCGATGTGACGGCTCCCGCCCGGATATCGTCTTATAAGCCTGCGACGCAGCAAGGCGTGCGGTTTCCGACATTAAAATCTGCTTACCTTGGCACCCCGAAAACTCGATACGCGGTTAGCGGAGTGCAAATTTCCGTCTGGTAATTCGCCCGGCATGAGAAAGGCTGACCAATACACCCTCGCCGATCATTTCCGGGCACTTGCCGATGGGCTGTCGGTGCGCGCCGTCACTGAGCGCGCGCCCGCGCAACGAGCCGAATTGCAGCGCCTGGCCGAATGCTATGCGGAGCTCGCGAAGCAGCAATCGCCCGCCGATCATTTTGTTCGAGGAGCGGGCCCGTGACCGAAAAGCGCATGTTCTTCCGCGGGCGGACTCTCAAAGGCGGCTTCATCGTCCTGAGCGAGAAAGCGCCAAAGCTCGAGTGCACGGTGCGCAACTTCACGAAGGCCGGCGCCGCATTGCGGGTGTCCACTACCTTCGGCTTGCCGCAACAATTCGATCTGGTGATCGATGGCATTGCCCGCCGCTGCCGTGCGCAATGGCGAACCGATGACAGGATCGGCGTCGTTTTTGAATCGATGTGACGGGCGACGCTCCCGCGTTCCCTAGGCGTCACCGCGCGACATGTCGAAGCAGCGCCAGTAATCCTTTCAATAGGTCCACCGGCGATGGCGGACATCCGCGAATGTGCAAGTCAACAGGAATGACGTCTTTAACCCCTCCCTCGACCGCATAGCTTCCTGCAAATACTCCGCCGTCTGCCGCACAAGAGCCGACGGCAACAACCCATTTCGGTCCGGGGGTTGCATTGTAGGTACGTTCCAGCGCCTCCCGCAGGTTCTTGGTCACGGGCCCGGTGACCATGAGCACGTCGGCATGGCGGGGCGAGGCGACAAACCGCAGCCCAAAGCGCTCGAGATCATAGAACGCGTTGTTCAGCGCGTGAATTTCCAGCTCACATCCGTTGCAGGAGCCGGCATCAACCTGTCGGATTGACAAAGAACGCCCGAGCCTGATCTGAGATTCCTTGTTGACGCTCTTGGCAAGCTCGGCGAGCGCGGCTTCGTCCGGGACGGGCGGCCGTTCGGTCAGCGATCCCTGGGCAATTCCTTCGAACAGGATCTTGCGCATCTTACAGGTCGTGCCCCGAGTAAGAACAGTTGAACGACTTGTTACAGAGCGGAAAGTCGGCGACGATATTTCCCTCGATTGCCGCTTCCAGCAGCGGCCATTGGAACCACGACGCGTCGCGTAAATGGCAACGCGCAACCCGACCATTCCCACTCATTCTGAGCCACACCAGAACGTCGCCGCGGAAAGCTTCGGCAAATCCCAGGCCCTCGCAAGATTTCGCGCTGCCGAGCGGCGCCTTGATCGCGCCGGCAGGAACTGCGCCGAGGATTTGCTCGATGAGCGACAGGCTCTGCTCGACCTCGCGGATGCGCAGCCAGATGCGCGCGTTGACATCACCGGCCTCAAGCACCGGCACTTCGAACGACAATTTGTCATAGGGTGCGTAGCCAAGCGCGCGCCGCGCATCGAAGGTCCGGCCGGATGCACGGCCGACGTAACCCCCGGCGCCGAACCGCGCCGCCAATTCAGGCTTCACAATGCCCGTGGTGACGGTCCGATCCTGCAGCGAAGCCGTATTGTCGTAAAGCTCAGTCAGCTCCGGAAAAACGTCGCGCACCGTGGCAACAAGGGCGGCCGCTTCTGCAAGACCCTCGGGCGCGATATCGCGACTTAGTCCTCCTGGGACAATCACATCCATCATCAACCGGTGACCGAAGCCTGATTCGGCCGCGCGCAACGTGCGCTCGCGCAGGATGGCGCATTGCGCCTGCATCAATGAAAACGAGGCGTCATTGCAGATCGCGCCGATATCTCCGAAATGATTGGCCAGACGTTCAAGCTCGGCCATCAGCGCGCGCAAATACGTTGCGCGCAACGGCACCTTGATCTGCATCGCAGCTTCCGCTGCTTGTGCAAATGCGAATGCATAAGCGACCGTGCTGTCGCCGGAGGTCCGCGCCGCAAGCTTGGCGGCCTGCTCGAGGGTGGCGCCCTCCATGAGCGACTCGATGCCCTTGTGCACCCAGCCAAGGCGCTGCTCCAGCCGCACCACGTGCTCGCCATTGGCCGTGAAACGGAAATGCCCCGGCTCGATGATGCCGGCGTGCACGGGACCAACCGGGATCTGGTGCAATCCCTCGCCTTCCGCCGGGAGAAAATTATAAGGAGCGTGCTTGGGGGCGACGGTTTTTTTGCCCAGCGGATGGCGAACATCCCAGAAGCCGAGATCGAGCCACGGCCGCGTGTCGGGCGCGTTCACCGCTTCAACACCGAATAAGTCGCTGATCGCACGTTCCAGCCTGATCGCCGGCGCATGCCGAGCGCCCACGCTCGGGTATTTTCCGGATTTGCAGGTGTAGCTGATGACCGCGACATCGCCGGCGGGTCCATCCAATAGAGCCATATGAACCACCGGGCCGTCGCCCCATAAGCCAAGCAGCACCAAGCGGCCTGTTGCGAGCTGGTCGATACCCTGGCGCCAGCCTTCATCACCCACCTGAGCGCGGGGCCAGGGCCGATGCCGGTCGGCGACGTCGCTGTGCGTTATGGCGTCGAGAATCGCCATGGCTAACCCAACAGCCTCGCGACATTCTCAAAGCCCTTCACCAACGGCCCGGGCATGTAAATGCCAGCCATGAACACCAATGCCAGGTGAGCAAACATCGGCACATAGGATGCTTCGGCCTTGGCAGTCGGGCCGCGCGGCTCCCCGAATGCAATCGCATTGAGCCGCAGGAACAGACCCCCGAGCGCGACCAGAATGCCGAATGCCAGGATGATGGCCAGCCAGGGTTGGCGCGCGAAGGTCGAGCTAACCACCAGGAATTCACTCATGAAGATTCCGAGCGGAGGCAGGCCCGCAATCGCCACGACGCCCAACACCAACCCCCAGCCAAGGACCGGATTGGTGACAGTGAGGCCGCCCATGTCGGCAATCTTCTGCGTGCCCTTGACCTGCGCGATGTGGCCAACGGCAAAAAAGATCGCCGACTTCGTCAGCGAATGCATCGTCATGTGCAGAAGGCCGGCAAAGTTCGCCAGCGCACCACCCATGCCGAACGCGAAGACGATGATGCCCATGTGCTCGATCGACGAGTATGCGAACATGCGTTTGATGTCGCGGCGCCGGTAAAGCATGAAGGCCGCGAACAGGCAGGAGATCAGACCCATGATCACCATCAGCGGACCGGGCGCGATCGCTTCCGGATTGAGTGCGAGCAGCATCTTGAAGCGCAGCAGCGCATAAAGCGCGACATTGAGCAGCAAACCGGAAAGCACCGCGGAAATCGGGGTTGGCCCTTCGGCATGCGCATCGGGCAGCCAGGCATGCAACGGCGCAAGCCCCACTTTGGTGCCGTAACCCAGCAGCAGGAAAATGAAAGCGACATTGAGCAATGCGGGATCAAATTGTGCCGCGCGACTCATCAGCGCGCTCCAAACCATGGCGTCGACCCCCTCGCCGATCACCGGGCGCGCCGCCATGTAGATCAGGATGGTGCCGAAAAGCGCCAGCGCAATGCCGACACTGCCGAGGATGAAATACTTCCAGGCCGCTTCCAGCGCCTCGTGCGTGCGATAGATGCCGACCATCAGCACGGTGGTGAGGGTCGCCATCTCGATCGCGACCCACATCAAGCCGATATTGTTGGCGACGAGCGCCAGATTCATCGCGAACATCAGCGCCTGATACATGGCGTGATAGAAACGCACGAACCGCAGCGTGAGGCGGCCGATCTCTATCTCGTGGCCGATATAGCTCGCGCTGAACACGCTTGTGGTGAATCCGACAAACGTGGTCAGGACGATGAATACCTTGTTGAGGTCGTCCACCAGCAGATAGGTGCCGGACACCGGTTCGACGACAAACAACGACGACGCCGTCACGAATGTAAGCAAGGTCGCGAGGACGTTAAGCCGCGCCGTCAGCCGATACCCGGGCAGCACCGCAAGCAACACGGCTGCCGCAGCCGGAATGACGAGGACGCCGGCGAGCGCATCGATCATTGCCGTTCTCCGCGGAAACGATCGAGCGCCTGTATGTCGACGGTGTCGAAGCGCTCCCGTATACGGAACAAAAAGATACCGACGACGATGAAGGCAATCAGCACCGAAAATGCCACGCTGATTTCTACAACCAGGGGCATGCCTTTTGCGCCGGTGGCCGCCAGCACAAGGCCGTTCTCAAGCGACATAAATCCGACGACCTGGCTCACAGCGTTCCGGCGCGTGACCATCATCAAAAGACCGAGCAGCACGACCGACAGCGCAAAGGCCAAGTCCTCGCGCGCGAGCGGATCGGCTTCGGCAGTCACCCGCAACATCACCACCATCGACAGCGCAACCAGCCCCATGCCCAGCAGCATGGTCGGTCCGGCTCCGACCACCGTTTCAATCTCGCGATGAATGCCGAGGCGCACGATGATGCGATGCAAGGCCGCTGGTATGATGATGGCCTTGAACACAAGCGCGATCACGGCCGTCACATAAAGATGCGGCGCATCCTGCACGAAGGCCTGCCAGCCGACGGA
>DASSSM010000256.1:0-5640 GCA_035708425.1 Pseudolabrys sp. | reverse complement strand
ATGGCCCGGCACCCGATTCGCATTCTCGGCATCGATCCGGGGCTCCGGCGCACCGGCTGGGGCCTGATCGAGTCCGACGGCAACCGGCTGATCCACATCGGGTGCGGCTCATTCGAGACCGACGACCGCGCCGACCTGGGCATGCGCCTGCTTGCAATTCATGACGGACTGCTCGCGGTGATTGAGCAATACCGGCCGCACGAGGCGGCGGTGGAAGCGACGTTCGTCAACACCAATGCAGCTGCGACGCTGAAGCTCGGGCAGGCGCGCGGTATCGCGATGCTGGTGCCGGCCAAGGCTGGACTTGCCGTCGCCGAATATGCGCCGAACCTCGTGAAGAAGACGATCGTCGGAGCCGGCCACGGCGAGAAGGCGCAGATCCGCATGATGATCGGCGTTCTGCTGCCGAAAGCCGATCCGCAATCCGAAGACGCTGCCGACGCGCTGGCCATCGCGGTCTGCCACGCGCATCATCGGACGAGCGCGGTGCTGAAGGCGGCGGCGTCATGATCGGCAAGCAACAACCTTCTCTGTCATTCCGGGACGGTCCGAAGGACTGGACCCGGAATCCAGATACGGGTCGCAGCGCCGATCATGTTTCTGGATTCCGGGTTCGCGCTTTCAGCGCGCCCCGGAATGACGAGTGCGAGGCGGCGTCATGATCGGCAAGCTCAAGGGCATCATCGATTCGTACGGCGAGGACTACATCATTCTCGACGTCGGTGGCGTCGGATATCAGGTGCATTGCTCGGCGCGCACGCTGCAGGCGCTGCCGTCGCCCGGCGAGCCTGCAACGCTGTCGATCGAAACGTACGTCCGTGAGGACCAGATCAGGCTGTTCGGATTTGCAAGCGACATCGAGCGCGAATGGTTCCGCCTGTTGCAGACCGTGCAGGGTGTCGGCGCCAAGGTCGCCATGTCCGTGCTCGGCACGCTGAAGGCATCCGAGCTCGCGTCGGCGATCGCGATGCGCGACAAGGCCATGGTTGCGCGCGCTCCTGGCGTCGGGCAGAAAGTCGCCGAGCGGATCGTCACCGAACTGAAGGACAAGGCGCCGGCCTTTGCGAATATCGATCCGGCGGTGGTGCACCTCGCGGGAGCCCTTGACGAGAAGCGCGCACCACGGCCGGTAGCCGACGCCGTCTCTGCACTGATCAATCTTGGCTATGGCCATCCGCAGGCTGCCGCCGCCATTGCTGCCGCCGCGCGCAATGCCGGCGAGGGCGCCGACACGGCCACGCTCATTCGGCAGGGGCTTAAGGAACTGGCGAAATGAACAGCACGCCCCGCCTTGTCGCCTCCGACGCTCGTGACGACGACGCCGACGCGTCGCTGCGTCCGCAACGTCTGTCGGAATTCATTGGCCAGGAGCAGGCGCGGGCAAACCTCAACGTGTTCATCGAGGCCGCGCGCGCCCGCAAGGAATCGCTCGACCATGTGCTGTTTGTCGGCCCTCCCGGCCTCGGTAAGACGACGCTGGCGCAGATTATTGCGCGTGAATTGGGCGTCAATTTCCGCGCCACATCCGGTCCGGTGATCGCCAAGGCGGGCGATCTCGCGGCGCTGCTGACGAACCTTGAGCCACGTGACGTTCTATTCATCGACGAAATCCATCGACTCAATCCAGCGGTTGAGGAAATCCTTTATCCAGCCATGGAGGATTTCCAGCTCGATCTCATTATCGGCGAAGGCCCGGCGGCGCGCTCCGTGAAAATCGATCTGTCGCCCTTCACCTTGATCGGCGCAACCACCCGCGCGGGATTGTTGACCAATCCGCTGCGCGACAGGTTCGGCATTCCAGTGCGGCTGAATTTCTATTCCGAAAGAGAGCTCGAGGAGATCGTTAATCGCGGTGCGCGCGTGCTCGGCATCGGAATTGCGGCTGACGGCTCCAACGAAGTCGCCAGGCGCGCGCGCGGCACACCGCGTATTGCGGGGCGTCTGCTGCGCCGCGTGCGCGATTTTGCCCATGTCGAGGGTGCAAAAATCATCGACCGCAAGACCGCCGATCGGGCGCTGTCCGCGCTTGAGGTGGATGGTGCGGGTCTCGATGCGATGGATCGGCGCTATCTCAAGACCATTGCGGAAAATTATGGCGGCGGGCCGGTTGGCGTCGACACGATGGCAGCGGCGCTCTCCGAGCCGCGCGACGCAATCGAAGACATCATCGAGCCGTTCCTGATTCAGAAAGGTTTCCTGCAACGCACCCCGCGCGGGCGGTTGCTCACTGGACTTGCATTTCAGCACCTCGGCCTGCCGGAGCCCGCCCGCGATCCAAGTCAGTTCGGTCTCTTTTCGGAAAACGATGAATGAGCGGCAACGTTATCAGCGTCGTCGCGGCACTCATTCGCGACGAGGATGGACGCGTGTTGCTGGTCCGCAAGCGCGGGACCGCGGTCTTTATGCAGCCGGGCGGCAAACGCGATCCCGGCGAGAGTGATATTGCAGCGCTTGCTCGTGAGTTGGTCGAGGAGTTGGGCTGCCACGTCGCAGAGAGCAGCGCGCGGCCGCTTGGTGTGTTCGAATGCGCTGCGGCGAATGAGCCGGGGCACCGGGTGCGCGCGGCGGTGTATGCCGTTGACGTCGAGGGGCCAGTCATACCCCGCGCTGAAATCGATCAGCTGCTGTGGGTCGATCCGCGCGCGCTGCCCGACTTGCCTTTGGCTCCGCTGACGCGCGACCATGTGCTGCCATTGGCCGGCGTCGGGTCCCCATGAATAGCGGCATGAAAACCATGGAGGGTGGCTGCCACTGCGGTCGCGTACGTTTTCGCGTGACGGCGGAGCTCGACCGCGTCACTTATTGCAATTGCTCAATGTGCACCAAGAAAGGCTTCCTGCATTTGATCGTGCCGCCGGAGCAGTTCGAGCTCTTGAGCGGGAAGGACGATCTGGCCACCTACACATTCAACACCGGCGTCGCCAAGCACACGTTCTGCCGGCGCTGCGGGATCCACCCCTTTTACGTGCCACGCTCCGACCCCGACAAGATCGACGTGAACGTGCGGTGTCTTGACAGCATTGACCTGTCCGCACTTTCGGTGCGGTCTTTTGACGGGCAGCATTGGGAGCAGGCGATGCAAAAAGACGTGCCATGGCGATGAGCAACGCACTCGACGGTGAAATCCATGACGGTCGGCACCACCAGGCGGTGCGCGTCTACTACGAGGACACGGATTTTTCCGGCATCGTCTATCACGCGAGCTATCTGCGTTTCATGGAGCGCGGCCGCACGAATTATCTGCGGCTCATCGGCGCCGATCATCGCGCTCTGTTTGAGCAGGCCGAGAAGGAGGCCCCTGGGTTTGCCTTCGTTGTCCGGCACATGAGCATCGATTTCAAGAAACCGGCGCACATGGACGACGTGCTCGATATTGTCACTACTCCGGAAGAGGTGAAGGGCGCATCAGTGACACTTAATCAGAAGGTCAAGCGCGGCGACGACCTGCTGGTCGAGGCGCATGTGCAGGTTGCGTTTATATCCGGCGGGCGCGCCCGGCCCATTCCGAAACCGTTGCGTATTGCGATGAGGGCTGACCAGGAATCGGGCGGCGCCGGCTGACGGCGGATGTTATATTCGCCGTATGGTGGAACAGAATTTCGCGCTCTTTGATACAGCGATCGGAACTTGCGGCATCGTCTGGGGTGCACGTGGTATCGTCGGGGTGCAGCTTCCCGAGGCAAATGCTGCGGCAACGCGCACACGCGTCTGCCGCCGTCATCCAGTAGCGCGCGAAGCGCCCCCGACACCTGATGTCCGGCACGCAATTGACGGCATCGTTGCGCTGCTTGCAGGCGAAAAGCGCGACCTGACCGATATTGCAATCGACGACGGCGGATTGCCGGACTTCAACAGGCGCGTCTATGCGATTGTCCGCAAGATCCCTCCCGGCGCTACCATAACTTATGGCGAGATCGCGGAACGACTTGGTGACAGGACCTTGTCGCGGGAGGTCGGGCAGGCGATGGGCGAAAATCCGACACCGATCATCATGCCGTGTCACCGCGTACTGGCGGCTGGCGGCAAGACCGGTGGATTCTCCGCTTCGGGTGGCGTGGTCACTAAACTGCGCCTGCTCACCATTGAGGGCGCTGAGCCTTCCGGCCCGACACTGTTCGACACGCTGCCGCTCGCCGCGCGGCCGCGCGCCCGAGGCTAGCGTGCTGGTTGCAACGGCGATTGACGTGATCTGCGGGCCGAGGCGCTAACGCCGGCCGCCATCGACGCGCGCCGCTGACTCATGTAAATGCTCATTACATGGCATGGGGCAAGCGATATCGAGGCGGCTATCACCACGGCAATCTGAAAGAAGCCCTGGTGCGCGCCGCGCTCGAACTGATTGCCGAGAAAGGCCCGGCGGGATTCACTTTCGCCGATGCCGCGCGTTGGGCGGGCGTGAGTCCGGCCGCGCCATATCGCCACTTCCGTGACCGCGATGCACTGCTCGCCGATGTGGCCCGGCGCGGCTTCGAGGAGTTTTCGGCGGCTCTTGCGAAAGCGTGGGACGAAGGCAGACCCGACGTGATGACCGCCTTCGATCGGCTCGGCAAAAGTTATCTGACATTTGCAAAACGCGAACCGGCTTATTACTCGGCCATGTTCGAGGCCGGTGTCGCCCTCGACAGCGATCGCGAGTTACGCGAAGCAAGCGAGAATGCGTTCGCGGTTTTGCGTGCGGCCTCGGAGAAGCTGGTCGCAATGATGCCGTCCCAAGGGAGGCCGCCAGCGCTCATGGTGGCCTTGCATGTCTGGTCGATGACGCACGGCATCGCGTCTCTGTTCGGCCGCGGCGACGCCGCGCGCCGCAAGTTGCCGATGTCGCCGGAAGACCTGTTGGAAGCTGCCGTCCTGATCTATTTGCGCGGCCTCGGCCTCAACGCCGCGGCGGCGCGACGGTAATTCCCGGCGCCTTGCGCTTTCGTGATCAGTACCAATTTAATCTTCCGGCCGCTTGACAGGGGCTGCCAACGGTTTTAGTTATGTAAATGTTATTTACATTCACGCGAGGCCGATCATGCCTATCACCGCAAAGCTCGATGAACTTGGCAAACCCGCCTGGATCGCCCTGATCGTTCTAGGCTTCATGATGTGGTGGCCAATCGGTCTCTCCGTGCTCGCCTTCACAATATGGAGCGGACGTATGGGATGCGGATATTACGGCGGCCATGACCGCTGGCAGCACAAGATGGAGCGCATGCAGCGCAAGATGGACTGGATGCGCTCGCGGATGAGCGGTGGCCCGTGGAGCGGTGGTTGGAACTATGCGCCGTCGAGCGGCAACCGCGCCTTCGACGAGTACCGGACCGATACGTTGCGCCGTCTCGAGGAAGAGCAGCGTGAGTTCCGCGATTTCCTCGACCGGCTCCGTTTTGCAAAGGACAAGACCGAGTTCGACCAGTTCATGGCCGAGCGCCGCAACCGGCAGACGCCTGACGCGCAGCAACCCCAGAAATGAGTGGTACGTCCGTTGAAAGAAAAGGCCGCCCCGAAGGGCGGCCTTTTGTGCTTGCGGCCTTTTCCAAAAGTAACGAGTCCTTAACCATAATCAGCGCTGTTTAGGGCAGAAAAGCCCGCTTCCGCGCCCAAGTTTGGCCAAGTTTCGCGGGGATTTCGTAGGTCGCCGGTGGACGGGACCTTCGA
>DASSSM010000255.1:0-6860 GCA_035708425.1 Pseudolabrys sp. | reverse complement strand
GATGTTCGAAGCCGACCTCGCGTATCAGATCGACAATATGGAAGGCATCGGCGTGCACCGTAATTCGGCCGGTGAGATAATCGTTACGCTGGTGTCGGACGACAATTTCTCGGTCATCCAGCGCAATCTGCTGCTGCAGTTTTCGGTGGTCGGGGAGTAGCTGGTGACACCCCCCAAAATGCTGATGCCCGGCACATAGGGGTGCGAAGCACGCCGTCCTTCGGACGGCTATGGCCAGGAGACAAATAAGACGCGTCGAAAGATAGCTCAGCCTGCCTTGGCTTCTCGCTTCTTCACGATCTGGCGCTTGAGCTCAAGCACGCGCGGCGCCAGCTCCTCATCCTTCGCCTTGAGCAGGAACGCATCAAGCCCGCCACGATGATCGACCGTCTTGAGCGCGTTGGCCGACACGCGCAATTTGATCCTGCGACCGAGCGTGTCCGAGATCAGCGTGACGTTGCGCAGGTTCGGCAGGAATCGCCGCTTGGTCTTGATGTTGGAGTGGCTCACCTTGTGGCCGACCAGTGGCCTCTTACCGGTCAGGTCGCAACGCCAGGACATGGCACATTCCTCGAAAAATAACGCGCGCCGATGCGCGGTCAGGTCAATCGTCTGGGTAAAGACCGCGGACGTATAGAGAGCGGGGTTGCGGGCGTCAAGCTAAGCCAGTCGCCAAAAACGGAGGTTTTTCAAGCATGGTGCGGACGAACACAGAATCGACCAAATCCGGACGGACGAAATGCCTGCGTAGCCGTTAACTCTGCGATCACCGTTCGATGCCTCGAGCGGACTGCAGGGCGGATGGTATGATCGGCGGCCGAGCTCGGATCATCCGTGGCCGCCGGCGCGCGGAAGGATCGAACTTTGCATCAGAGCAAATATCGCCCGCTGCTCGCGCCATGCGTGCTGGCTTTTGTTGCTTTCGGCCCAATCGGTGCGGCTTCCGCGGAGGGGCGTCTGGAAGCCCGCTATTCGGCGACGCTCGCCGGCATTCCGATCGGCAGCGGCAGCTGGACCATCGAGGCTGCTGAAACGCAATACACCTCAACCGTCAACGGTTCGACATCGGGGCTCCTGCGCGCCTTCACGGGTGGGCAAGGCAATGCCACCGCCCGCAGCACGCTCAACAGCGGAAAGGTCGTGTCATCGATCTATGCCGCCACGATCACCACACGCAAATATACGGATTCCATTCGCATCACCATCAACAACGGTAATGTAAAGGATTTCAGGATCGACCCGCCGCAGGATGCGAACCCTGAGCGTGTGCCGATCACCGAAGCGCATCAGCACAACGTGCTCGATCCGATGACCGCGTCATTGGTGCGCGTGTTCGGCAATGGCGACGTCCTCTCGCCGGAGGCATGCGACCGCACGCTTGCAGTCTTCGACGGCCGGTTGCGCTATGATGTGCAATTCGCCTTCAAACGGATGGACAACGTGAAAGCAAAAAAGGGCTATGCCGGCCCGGTGGTTGTATGTGCCGCATATTTCTCGCCTGTTGCGGGCTTCATCCCGTCACGGACGGCGATCAAGTACCTCTCCAAGCAGCGCGAGATGGAGGTCTGGCTGGCACCGATCGCCGGCACGCGCGTTCTGGCGCCATACCGCGCTCAGAGCCCGACGCCGGTCGGCCAGGCGGTGCTCGAGGCGTCCGAATTCATCTCGGTGTCGCTTCCCGCCCGGGCCTCGGCCAACGGTATGAAGACGCAATAACCGATAACGCTTGACTCGTGGGCCGTCATCGAATCCAGGCGCGCGTTAACGTTTGAGGGGACCAAATCGCGCTTGAATCGGGCCTGCGCTACTCCATCTTGTGGCTGTACGCCCGGTGTTTGCCAGATGTCGCCGTGAACGAATCCATACAGGTCTCGAGTCAGTGATTCGGGCGCGATTCGTTCCAGACTCGTTCTAAAGCTTAATCAACTCGATGCTCGGCGTCGCATTGTGATACAGGAAAGAGACGTGTTGGCGGCGGTCACCGCCGCCGGCACCAGTTCGGACGCGTAATGGCTATCAGTTTTTCTCCGCAGCCTGCCCGAGCATCGCGAACCCGCGGTGCCGGTGTAACGGCAGTGCTGGGACCCACCAATACGGGCAAGACGCATCTCGCCATCGAGCGGATGCTCGCGCATTCCTCGGGCATGATCGGGCTGCCGCTGCGGCTGCTGGCGCGCGAGGTCTACAACAAGGTCGCCGACCGCGTGGGCAAGGATGCCGTCGCGCTGATTACCGGCGAGGAGAAGATCAAGCCGGAGAATCCCCGCTACTGGGTCTCGACTGTCGAGGCCATGCCGCGCGATATCGACGTCGCCTTCATGGCAATCGACGAGGTGCAGCTAGGCGCCGACTTCGAGCGCGGTCACGTCTTCACCGACCGGATGCTCAACGCCCGCGCGCGCGACGAAACGTTGGTGCTCGGCGCAGCCACCGTGCGGCCCATGGTGGAGAAATTACTACCTGGCGCGCATGTCATCAGCCGGCCGCGGCTGTCGACACTCACTTACGCCGGCGAGAAGAAGCTGACGCGCCTGCCATCGCGATCGGCGATCGTGGCCTTCTCGGCGGAAGAGGTCTACGCCATCGCTGAATTGATCCGTCGGCAGCGGGGAGGGGCGGCGGTCGTGCTTGGCGCGCTTTCGCCGCGCACTCGTAACGCGCAGGTCGCCCTCTATCAATCGGGCGACGTCGACTACCTGGTGGCGACCGACGCCATTGGCATGGGCCTCAATCTCGACGTCGACCACGTCGCCTTCGCCTCCGACCGCAAGTTCGACGGCTATCAGTTCCGCAAGCTCAATCCGGCCGAGCTTGCGCAGATTGCCGGCCGCGCCGGCCGCGCGACGCGCAACGGAACGTTCGGTACCACCGGCCGCTGTGATCCGTTTGAGCCCGAACTGGTGCAGGCGCTGGAAAGCCATACCTTCGAGCCAATCCGGCTGCTGCAATGGCGCAACACTGACCTCGATTTTGCCTCGATCGGGGCCCTGCAGGCCTCGCTCGCAGCGCCGCCGAATGAACAGGGGCTCACGCGTGCGCCGATCGGCGAGGATATTTTGGTCCTGGAACATGCCGCACGCGACGAGGACGTGCGCGCACTGGCAGCGAACCGGGCAGCAATCGCCCGTTTATGGGATGCCTGCCAGGTTCCTGACTATCGGAAAATCGCACCCGCCACGCATGCCGAACTGGCCGTGACCCTCTATGGATTCCTTATGCGAGAGGGTAACATCCCCACGGATTGGTTCGCTCGCCAGGTTGCCCTTGCCGACCGGACCGACGGCGACATCGACACTCTCTCCAACCGGATCGCGCATGTCAGGACCTGGACTTTCGTTGCCAACCGGCCGGACTGGCTTGGCGATCCTGACCATTGGCAAGGGGTCACGCGCGCCGTCGAAGACAAGCTGTCCGATGCGTTGCACGAACGTTTGGCCGAACGTTTCGTGGACCGCCGCACCAGTGTGTTAATGCGGCGGCTGCGCGAGAACACGATGTTGGAAACTGAAATCGGAAAGTCCGGGGAAGTTAAAATCGAGGGGCATGTGATCGGCCGCCTCGACGGTTTCATGTTCGCGCCGGACGCTTCCGCTGCGGGGTCCGAAGCCAAGGCGCTCAACGCTGCCGCACAGAAAGCGCTTGCCGGCGAGATCGAGCTGCGCGCGACCAAGCTTTCGCAGGCCTCGAACGATCAGATTGTACTTGCCGCCGACGGCGCCTTGCGTTGGACCGGCGATCTTGTCGGCAAGCTCGCTACCGGCGACGATACCTTGCGTCCGCGCATACGTATCATCGCCGACGAGCATCTTACCGGTCCCGCGCGTGAATTGGTGCAGAACCGACTCGACCTCTGGCTCAAGACTCACATCGAGAAGCTGCTGGCACCGCTGTTCTCGCTCACCGCGGCCGAGGACGTCACCGGAATGGCGCGTGGCGTTTCTTTCCAACTCGTCGAAGCGCTCGGCGTGCTCGAACGACAGAAGGTAGCGGAAGAAGTCAAAGGCCTTGACCAGCCCGCGCGCGCAACCTTGCGCAAATATGGCGTACGCTTCGGCGCCTATCACATTTATCTGCCTGGGCTGCTCAAGCCAGCGCCGCGCTCGCTCGCGACCCAGCTGTGGGCGATCAAGCACGAGAGTCCGGATGCGAAGGGCGTGGGCGAATTGCTGCATCTCGCCGCCAGCGGCCGCACGTCGATCCCGGTCGATAAAGAAACGCCGAAGGCGCTCTATCGGACGGCCGGCTATCGCATCTGCGGCGAGCGCGCGGTGCGCGTCGATATTCTCGAGCGCCTCGCCGATCTAATCAGGCCCGCGCTGTCATGGCGTGAAGGCGCGCCCGGGCCGAAACCGGACGGGTTCTTCGACGGCCGCAGCTTCCTCGTCAGCGGTGCGATGACGTCCCTCACAGGTGCATCCGGCGAGGACTTCGCATCGATCTTGCGTTCGCTTGGATATCGGATGGATCGCAAGCCGAAGCCGGCGCCAGCTTCGGCAACAACCGAAACCGAGACAGTGGCCGCTGCGCCAGACGCGGTAGCGGGTGCAATGCCCGCGAGCGAGGCGTGGTCCGAGCCGGCACCAGCTGAAAGCGTCGCTGCCGTGTCCGACCCCTCATCGCGATCGTTATTGCCCGAGCCTGAATTTGTTCCAGCTGAAGCTGCGCCTTCGGTGCAAGAACCGGCGGAAGAACCGGCTGAAACAGCGGCGGCAGCACCTGTCGAAAGCGCACCAACGGAAGCGAAGCCCGCCGAGGAGCTGGCATTCATCGAAGTGTGGCGCCTCGCCGGCCGCTCCGAGCGTCGCCCACATCGTCCGCGCCGCCCGCATCGCCAGCAGCAGTCGCAAGTTGCTGCGACGACCGATGGTGCACCCACGGCCGCTACGGAAGGCGAGGCAACCGCGGCGCCATTGGCCGATGCGGCCGCGCCGTCGCGCGGTCCCCGTCGTCCGCGCGGCGAGGGAAGTGACCGCGAAAAGCGCCAGGAGCGTTATGAGCGGCAGCAGCGCATGCAGAAGCAGGGGGAGCGCGGCGAGCGGCAGGATGGCAGGCCACGCAGTAGTCGCCCGCGACGCGAGCGCGGGGAAAGTGTCGATCGTGCCGAACGTGAGCGTTACTACGCTAAACCGTTGGGCAATTCCGGCGGCCGCGACAAGCAGCCCGATCCGAATTCACCCTTTGCCAAGCTCGCCGCGCTCAAGCAGCAACTTGAGCAGAGCGGCAAAGATCCGTCTTGAACACTGCACCCAAGGATCTCGATCGTCAGCGCATCGACAAATGGCTGTGGCATGCCCGAATGGTGCGCACGCGCACCGATGCCGCGGCGCTCACAACGGCGGGCTTCGTGCGGCTCAACGGCAAGCGTATGACTGCCGCCGCCCATCCTGTGCGGGTCGGCGACGTAGTCACGCTTGCGCTCGACCGCTCGGTGCGGGTTCTCCGGGTTGAGGGGATTTGCGGGCGGCGGGGTGGCGCCCCCGCCGCACGTACGCTTTACCGGGATTTGACAAAAAGTTCCGGGACCGGGGCCTGCGCCGGGGAAGCTGAGGCCTTTAAGGTTTCGCGGCCTGGCCGGCCCTGACGGTGGTGCGAATTGTGGCGCGCAGAGCGGTTGCGGCCTATCTACCATTACGTTAGGCAGCGTCCGCCAGAAGTTGTCCGGAGTGGGGAATGACCTACGTCGTCGTCGAAAGCTGCATCAAGTGCAAATACATGGACTGCGTGGAGGTGTGTCCGGTGGACTGCTTCTACGAGGGCGAGAATATGCTTGTCATCCACCCTGACGAGTGCATCGACTGCGGCGTCTGCGAGCCGGAATGTCCGGTCGACGCGATCAAGCCCGACACCGAGCCGGGCCTCGAGAAGTGGTTGGAACTCAACGCCGAATACTCAAAAACCTGGGCCAATATCACGGTCAAGAAAGAGGCCCCGCCCGACGCCAAGGACTGGGAGGGCGTCCCGGACAAGTTCAAGAAGTTCTTCTCTTCGAACTCGGGAACCGGCGACTGAGCCCCTGGTGCGGTATCCGGCTAGGGACTTCGGGGTAGCGGGCGGCCGGGTCCGTCGAAGAGCGTTAACCGATTCGCGAAAATCGCCGGATTGTGTCCTCGGAATGGCGGGTTTGCGCCTCATAAGGCTTTGATTCTGCCGAAAAATGTGTTATATATATAAAAAATGGACAGGAACGACGTCGCCACCGGTACGCTCCCCATTCGGGAGCCTTATTTTTCGGTGGCCGGGTTCCCCGGTTCCCAGATCAGAGGGCGTGCAATCCACGCGTGAGCAGTGGCAGGAAAATCGCGTCATAAATCGAAGAAAGGGTCAGCCGGCATGAGCCGGGGGCCGAAAAAGTCTGCCGTCGCGCGGCGGACCCCGCATGCCTCGCGCGGCCCCGCCCGTGCCGGGGCTCCCGCAGCCAAGTTGGCCGGTGCCCGCAAAGGGGCCGGTGAAGGAGTCATGCCCGGAATGACCAGCAATAAGAAGACTACCCAACGACAAGGTTTCAAGACCAACGAGTTCATCGTTTACCCGGCCCACGGCGTGGGTCAGATCGTGGCGATCGAGGAACAGGAGGTTGCTGGCGCGAAGCTCGAGCTGTTCGTCATCAATTTCATCAAGGACAAGATGACACTGCGGGTTCCGACCGCCAAGATCGTGTCGGTGGGCATGCGCAAGCTGGCCGAAGGGCCGCTGGTCAAGCGCGCGCTCGAGACTCTCAAGGGCCGCGCGCGCATCAAGCGCACCATGTGGTCGCGCCGGGCGCAGGAATACGAAGCCAAGATCAATTCCGGCGACATCGTCGCCATCGCCGAGGTCGTGCGCGACCTCTATCGGTCGGAGACCCAGCCCGAGCAGTCTTA
>DASSSM010000254.1:0-2032 GCA_035708425.1 Pseudolabrys sp. | reverse complement strand
GCGTGTGCAGACGGCCCGCAAGCAGATCGCGCTTTCCTACGGGCCGGAGGAATACGTCAAGGTCTCGTCGCTGTTTACCAATGGCGCCATGCAATTCCGCTACAACCTCGATAAGGTCATGGAGCTGGAGCGGCGCGCACTGAAGACAGTCGCACCGGTCGAGGTCCTTGCCGGGAGGCTGGATATGACGATGTCGCACGACCGCAGCGCCGATTTTGCACAAAATCCGTGCTCCGTCCCTTGTTATTGGCACACGCGACGATGCCACGGTGCCGGTCTATCAATCCGAGGACCTGCACAAGGCGATCGCGGGCTCAAAGCTCGTTGTCGTCGAAGAAGGCGGGCATTACTCCTATCGCCGTCATTGGCAGGAGTGGAATAAGATCGTCGGTCTATTCCTTCGG
This sequence comes from Pseudolabrys sp., assembly GCA_035708425.1. Taxonomy (GTDB): domain Bacteria; phylum Pseudomonadota; class Alphaproteobacteria; order Rhizobiales; family Xanthobacteraceae; genus Pseudolabrys. Next base: position 1,628 of record DASSSM010000254.1, on the reverse strand, counting down.
CAACACGTGGGAAGTATGTGATGCTTGACCCGAAGAAGGCCAATCCATTGCAGGACATGCGGACACGCGCACGTGCAATCGCTAAAGCCGGCGGCATCGAGCAGGCCATCGCTGCGGGTCTCCCGAAGCTCGTTGAGTGCACGCTGTCGGAAGCGCTGGTGCTCGGCTTGCTGAGGCAGGGCGTCCGCAAATACTTCGCCATTTTCGGCCACGGCTCGACCGATGTCGGCAATGTGCTGCGCGTTTACGAGGAAGAGGGCGTTACGCGGACGATCAACTGCCGCAACGAGGTCGAAATGGCGCATGCCGCGACGGCATTGCGCTGGCAATACGGCAAACTTTCCACGGTGGTCACGTCAATCGGGCCGGGTGCCATGCAAGCCTTTGCTGGCTCGCTCGCTGCCGCATCGAACGGCGTCGGCGTCTATCACATCTACGGCGACGAAACGACCTTCGGCGAAGGCTACAACATGCAGCAGGTGCCGAAGGAGGAGCAGAGCCTGTTCGGCCGTATGACGGCCGTCATGGGCCAGTCTTACGTCCTTCATACGCCGGAAGGGTTACGCGATGCACTGCGCCGCGGCAGTCTGTGCGTCAATCATCCTTATCGTGCAGGGCCTTTCTATCTTCTGCTGCCACTCAACACGCAGCCCGCAATGGTCACCGTGAATCTTTCCGCGCTGCCGGCGCGGCCCCAGCTGCCGAAACTCGCGCCGGCGGACGATGCGGCGATCGATCAGGCGGCCAACATGATTGCAAAGGCGACAAAAGTCGCAATCAAGGCCGGCGGCGGCACGCGCGGTCACGATGCAGCGGTGCGGCGGCTTGCGGAAACCGCAGGTGCCGCGGTCATTCTTTCGCCGAGCTCGACCGGAGTGCTGCCGGACGCGCACGCGCAGAACATGCATGTCGGCGGCTCGAAAGGTTCGATCAGCGGCAATTATGCAATGGCCGAAGCCGACTTGCTGATCGTCATTGGCTCACGTGCCGTCTGTCAGGCGGATTGCTCCGGGATCGGATACAAGCGCGCGCAGGCCGTGATCAACATCAACGGCGATCTGGCGGATGCGCTTCACTACAACAACACTGTAGCGCTGGTCGGCGATATCGCCCCGGTTGCCGACCGCCTTGCCGGCAAGCTCGAGGCGATGAAGGCGAACGGCAATAAGGGGCCAGGGCTCAAGACCTGCACCGCCAAGAAAGCCGAGTGGTCGGTCTACAAGCAAAAACGTTACGGATGCGGGTCGCTGCGCGATGAGGTGTGGCAGAAGCCGGTGCTGACACAGCCCGCGGCGATCAAGATCGCTGCCGACTTTGCCAAAGAGATCGGCGCGGCAAAATTCTTCGACGCGGGCGACGTTCAGGCAAATGGTTTCCAGATCGTCGAAGACGAGCGTACCGGAGACACGTTCACGGAATCGGGCGCCTCCTACATGGGGTTCGCCGCGAGCGCGCTGCTCGGTTCGGCCTTGGCCGAAAAGCCGCGCTACGGAATCGCCTTCTGCGGCGACGGCTCGTTCATGATGAACCCGCAGATTCTGGTCGACGCCGTCGAGCATCGCGTTCGCGGCATGATCGTGATCTTCGACAACCGGCGCATGGCCGCGATCACCGGACTGCAAATGGCT
>DASSSM010000253.1:0-4921 GCA_035708425.1 Pseudolabrys sp. | reverse complement strand
TCCGGGCGCTGGATGAACGACAGTGCCACCCAGTCGATACCGGTTTCGAGCGCGACTTCGAGGTCCGACCGGTCCTTATCGGTCAGAGCCGAAAACGGAATTGTCGTATCGGGCAGGCTTACACCTTTGCGGTCGGACAGCTTCCCGCCCACGGCAACGCGGGTCGTGATCCGCTTTGAATCCGCTTCGGTAACAGCGAGCCTGACCTTGCCATCGTCGATCAGCAACGTGTGGCCCGGCTTGATGGTGGCAAAAATTTCCGGATGCGGCAGGTAGGCGCGCTGGGCATCTCCGGCTGCGATGTCGGCATCCAGCACGAACGTGTCGCCGGCTTTGACGATCGCAGAGCCGCCAGTGAACGTGCCGAGGCGAAGCTTAGGGCCCTGCAGGTCTATGAGCACTCCAATCGGGCGGCCGGTATCGCGCTCGACGGCGCGGATCATGCCAACCAGCTCGCGCATGCGATCCTGGGTGGTGTGGCTCATGTTGATGCGAAAAACGTCGGTGCCCGCGTTGAACAGCTGCCCGATCATGTCGGCATTCGACGACGCGGGGCCAAGCGTGGCGACGATTTTCGCGCGGCGCAGACGTCTCATGGCCGGGCGCCTCCGGCCGGCGGCGACAATGTCGTCGGCGGGCGTGAATTTCCAAGGGGCGCGCGCGGGGGCAATGGCCGCTCGGGGGCCTGTTCGGCGGCGTCCGTCAGCTGCACCGTCCAGGAGCGCTGCTCGCTAGTGTCGACCTCGAAAAAGCCGGTGCGGTCATAGCCCCGCGCCAGACAGTTCTCCGTCCCGCGGATCGTGAATTCCTTCTCACGTGAGCACATGTAAGCCTTGCCGGACCATTCGCCGCCGCGGTCGTAGTCGACTGCATAAATGTAATAGTAACGCGCAACCAGTGCGCCCCGAAGCAGCGTTTCGCAAGAGCGCGATGAAACGTTCCACCAGCCTTCCGTGGTCCAACCCTCATTGTCCTTGTACCCGATCGCAACGCCAACGCGGCTGCCGGTGTTGTTGCAAAGGCGGAAATCCGCTTTCGCCTCCGGCGCCGAAACTGCCAGCGCCGCGGTGAGGACCGCCAGGAGGGTAACCATATGCAAAATGTGACGCCTGATGGCGATGAATGGCAATGCAGTCACACGTGTCGGCGGTTCCGAAAGATGTGCGGTTGTGGCGTGTTCGGTCACGGCGTGTCAACGACGATGGCACGGAAGTCGTTCACGTTGGTGTAAGTCGGCCCGGGACAGAGCAAATCCCCAAGGGCTGCGAAAAATCCGGTCGAATTATTGTCGGCAAGGAAGGCGGCGGGATCGAGGCCTTTGGCCTGTGCGCGCGCCACTGATTCGCCATCAACCAGCGCGCCCGCCGGGTCGGTTGCCGCCCCCGAGCCGCCGTCGGTGCCATCCGTATCGCCAGCGAGCGCCGCGACTGCTGGCAATCCCGACAGGCCAATTGCGAGCGCCAGCGCGTATTCCTGATTGGGCCCGCCGCGCCCTTTGCCGCGGACCGTAACGGTCAGTTCGCCGCCCGAGATAATGACGGCGCGTTTGTTCTCACTCCGCAATTCGCGGGCCAGGCGTGCATGGGCAGCTGCAACATCGCGCGCTTCGCCTTCAACCCGGTCGCCGAGCGAAATGCATTCATATCCGGCCGCGCGCACTGCGTCTTCGACCGCGCGCATGGCGTCGGCCGGCCGCGCGGCCAACTTGAACTGGCTGTCGGCAAATGCCGGATCGCCGGGCTTTGGCGATTCATTTTTCTGGTTGGTCAGTGCTTGCGTGATCGCCGACGGAGCCGCGATCTTGTAAATCGCGATAATGGCTCGCGCGTCGGCCAGCGTCGTCGGGTCGGGAACGGTCGGCCCCGAGCCGATCGCGGACGGATCATCGCCCGGTACGTCCGAGATCGCGATCGTCAAAACCTTTGCCGGATGAGCATGCCGCGCCAGGCGCCCGCCTTTGATGCGCGAGAGATGTTTGCGCACGGTGTTGATTTCACCGATGGCTGCGCCGGAGCGCAGAAGCGCACGGGTCACAGCTTGTTTGTCCTCAAACGATATTCCTTCGGCCGGCGCGATCCAGTTCGCCGAGGCGCCGCCCGACATCAGCACCAGGACGAGATCGTCCGCGCCCGCGCCGTCGGCCAAAGCAAGTGCACGATCGGCGGCCTCGAGGCCCGCAGCATCCGGTATCGGATGCCCGGCCTCGATCATCCGAACCTTGCGAAGATGACGAGCATAACCATGCCGTGCGACGGCGACCCCGCTCAGGCGCTCCGACGCAATTCGCATCTGGTCGAGGTAGTGCGCTTCGGCCGTCTCGGCCATCGACCCTGCGGCCTTCCCCGCGGCAAGCAACAGCAGCCGGCCTGAAGGCAAAGCGGGGAGGAGGAGTGGAAGGCACGTTGCCGGATGTGCCGCCGATACCGCGGTGCGAAACAACCCTGCGAGAAAAGAGCGCAGGCTATCGTTCGAACTTCCCATCTCTGCCCACTGTCGAAAAAACCTGCTTATATTACGTATACGCCGCTCGGTCGGCCGCAGCAGCCGGTTGGGGCGAGCGCTGAAAAGACAAGGAATCGATTCCGACCAGTAGATCGAACGATCCCGGGTGCGAAGTCAAACCCAAGCACCCGTCCGGCGTCAGTACCCCAGACAAATGGTTTGGGACCCAACGATCTGGAGCGTGACCTGCTGGGCTAGCGTACTGCAAACAAACCAGTGCCGGTGCAAAGTCGGCAAGCGTTCACAAGAGGAGGGCGACTGTGATGCGAAGGAATATGTTGGCCGCGATCGGGACATTGGTCGCGGCGGCCGCGATGTTGTGGGTTACTGGCGCGCCAGCGCAGGCACAAGATTCGATTAAGATTGGATGGGCGATTTCCAAGACCGGACCGTTTGCGGCGGGCGCCGGCGTCACCACGCTGCCGAACTATCAGGTGTGGGTGAAAGACGTGAACGATGCCGGCGGCATCAATGTCGGCGGCAAGAAGCTCAAGATCGAGGTGATCGAATACGACGATCGCAGCAATTCGGAAGAAATGATCAAGGCGGTCGAGCGGCTCGCGACGCAGGACAAGGTCGATTTCATCCTGCCGCCCTGGAGCACGGGCATGAACCTCGCGGCCGCGCCGATCTTCAACAAGCTCGGCTATCCGCAGCTCGCTGTCACGGCCAATACCAACCAGGCGCTGGAGCTGACGAAGCGCTGGCCCAATCTGACTTTCTGGCTCGGTCTGCCGTCGGAAATCGTCGACGGTATCGTAGAGACCTTCGCCAAGCTCGAGAAGGACGGCAAGATCAACAAGAAGATCGCGATGATCGCGGTCGGCGATCAGTTCGGCATCGAGCTGTCGACGGCGACGCGCGCAGGACTGAAAAAGGCCGGTTTCGATCTGGTCTACGACAAGTCCTATCCGTTCGGCACACAGGATATGCAGCCGGTGCTCAAGGATGCGCAAGCGGCCAATCCCGACGTTCTCCTTGCCTTCAGCTATCCGCCTGACACCTTCGCGATCACCGACACCTCCAAGGTGCTCGGCTTCAATCCCAAGGTTTTCTTCGTCGGCGTGGGCACCGCGTTCCCGATGTACAAGGGCAAGTTCGCCGCGGGCGCGGAGGGGATCATGGGCATCGGCGGCTCCGATGCCTCGCTTCCGGGCATCAAGTGGTACATCCAGCACCACAAGGAAATCATCGGACGCGAGCCCGATCGTTGGGCGAGCCCGATCACCTATGCCAGCTTGCAGGTCCTGCAACAGGCGATCGAGCGCGTGGGCAAAGTCGACCGTGCGGCCGTCATCAAGGAAATCAACACGGGCAGCTTTGACACCATCATCGGCAAGGTCAAATTGGAGAATGGCCTCAATAAAAATATCTGGGCCGTTGGCCAATGGCAGGGCGCGGACTTCTTCGGCGTAGCGCCAATCTCAAAGCAGGGCGCCAAGCCTGTCGTCACCAAGCCGGCGTGGTAATAGACAAACGGGTCATTCCGGGGGCGCGCGCTTTAGCGCGCGAACCTGGAATCCAGGTAATGGATCCGCGCTTGTGACTGGATTCCGGATTGCCATCCAAACCGGCTTTCGCCGATCTGGATGGTGCCCGGAATGGCGGCGAAAGCACTTCTCATGACTCTCGCGCTCGACATCGTTCTCTCCGGGCTGGTGCTTGGAGGGATGTATGCACTCATCGCATTGGGGCTCACGCTTCAGTACGGCATCGCGCGCATCATGAACCTGTCGTACGGCGAGTGTTTGGTCGCCGCAGCCTTTGGCGCGCTCTACCTCTACAGCGGCATGGCGGTGAACCCGATCATTGGGCTGCTCGCCGTCGTGCCGGCTTCGTTCGCAGCCAACTGGCTGCTCTACCAAATCGTGCTGATGCCGCTGGTCCGGCGCGCAAGAAACCAGGGCATGCTGGAGGTCGACAGCATCCTTGGCACATTCGGAATTCTGTTCGTCATCCAGGGCCTGATGCTGCTGACCTTCGGCGGCTCGTTGCAGAGCTATTCGTACCTGTCGGTGCCGGTCCATATCCTTGGCACCACGCTCGCACTCAACCGCATACTCGCGCTGCTGTTCGCCGTGGCCATCGGCGGCGTTCTTTATCTTTTTCTGACACGAACGCGCTACGGCACGGCGTTGCGGGCGATCGCGGTCAATCCCGACGCGGCCCGGCTCTCCGGGATCGACATTCACGCGGCCTCGGCGCTCGCCTTTGCGGCCGGCGGCGCCATTGTCGGTGCGGGCGGCGTTCTGATCAGCATGTTTCTGACGTTCAGCGCGGCGATGGGCGTCGTCTTCACGATGAAGGCCCTGATCGTCGTCATCATGGGAGGCGTCGGCAATATGCTCGGTGCGCTGGTCGCCGGCCTGCTACTCGGAATTTCCGAGACGGCGGTGGCGAGGCTGGTCGACCCTGGCCT
>DASSSM010000252.1:0-8300 GCA_035708425.1 Pseudolabrys sp. | reverse complement strand
TGGTGGAAAAAGCGATCGATGCGATCCGGCGCGCCGCTCAGACTGGCCGGATTGGTGACGGCAAGATATTCGTTTCCAACATCGAAGAAGCCATTCGGATCAGGACCGGGGAATCCGGAATTGATGCAATCTAGGCCGCTGACAAAAGTCCTCGCGGCAATTTCATGAAAACAGGGGGAATGGAGTCCATGACGACAGCCAAAGAAGTCATGAAGATGATCAAAGATAATGATGTGAAGTATGCCGATTTTCGGTTCACCGACCCACGCGGCAAGTGGCAGCACGTCACCTTCGACATCACCATGATCGAAGAAGATACATTCGCCGAAGGCATGATGTTCGACGGCTCGTCGATCGCTGGCTGGAAGGCAATCCACGAGTCCGACATGAACCTAATGCCGGATCCGGCGACCGCCTGCATCGATCCATTCTTTGCCGAAACGACAATGTCGCTGGTTTGCGACGTGCTCGAGCCGACGACCGGCGAGCCGTACAACCGAGACCCACGCGGCATCGCCAAGAAGGCCGAAGGCATGGTGAAGACCTCCGGCGTTGGCGACACGGTCTTCTTCGGCCCCGAAGCCGAGTTCTTTGTGTTCGATGATGTCAAATACGCCGCCGAACCTTACAACACGGGTTTCCGGCTCGACTCGATCGAACTGCCTTCCAATTCCGCCACCGAGTACGAAGGTGGCAATCTCGGCCATCGCATCGGCACCAAGAAGGGCTATTTCCCTGTGCCGCCGCAAGACTCCGCGCAGGACATGCGCAGCGAAATGCTCGCGGCCATGGCCAAGATGGGCGTCAAGGTCGAGAAGCACCATCACGAAGTGGCATCGGCGCAGCACGAGCTCGGCATGAAGTTTTCACCGCTGGTAGTTATGGCCGACCAGATGATGATCTACAAATATTGCATCCAGCAGGTCGCGCAGATCTACGGCAAGACCGCGACCTTCATGCCCAAGCCCGTTTATGGCGACAACGGCTCAGGCATGCACTGCCATCAGTCAATCTGGAAGGCCGGCAAGCCTATGTTCGCAGGCAACAAGTATTCCGATCTGTCGGAAACCTGCCTCTCCTACATCGCCGGCATCATCAAGCATGCGAAGGCCATCAACGCCTTCACTAACCCGACCACCAACTCCTACAAGCGTCTGGTGCCGGGCTTCGAGGCGCCGGTGCTGCTCGCTTACTCCGCGCGCAATCGCTCAGCGTCGTGCCGCATTCCGTACACGACGAACCCGAAGGCCAAGCGCGTCGAGGTCCGCTTCCCCGATCCGCTCGCCAATCCTTATCTCGCCTTCGCCGCGATGCTGATGGCGGGCCTTGACGGGATCAAGAACAAGCTCGATCCGGGCTCGGCGATCGACAAGGACCTCTACGATCTGCCGCCGGCTGAGCTCAAGAAGATTCCGACCGTCTGCGGCTCGCTGCGCCAGGCGCTCGGCGAACTCGACAAGGACCGCGACTTCCTCAAAGCAGGCGGTGTCTTCGATGACGACTTCATCGACTCTTACATCGATCTTAAGATGCAGGAAGTGATCCGCTTCGAGCACACCCCGCATCCAGTCGAGTACGATATGTACTACTCGGCGTAAGCATTCTTCCTAGTCATCGCGCAGGGTGATCTTCGCGATACAACTTCGGGCGCCCCGCAACGGGCGCCCGATTTTTTATTACTTGAAGGTCGATCAGACGATCAGAAAGGCAACGATAGCGAGCCCGGCGGCGACACCTGCGGCGGTCGCCAGCATCTGACGGCGATGGCGACGCGGCCCGTAGACGCCCGCGGCGCGACGGGCCGCAATCAGCGCAGCATCGAATTCGGTTGAATTGGAGTAGGCGCAGGCCAGCGCAGCGCCGGCGCGCTCGGCATAGGCCTCGAGCTGGAGCACGTCAGCTCCGCCCCGGCCGTGAATCGATGGTCCCCACATGCCGGAATGGTACCGCCGGCATGTAAACGAGACCTTTCAGTTACGGAAAACGCAAGTACGGCTTATGGATCAGGCCGAACGCACGGATTTGTTGCGTTGCGAGATGCGCGCAAATGCCGCCATGCCAAACGGGCGCGTGCGTCGCGCCGCAGCGATCAGTCGGGCGCGTTCCGAAGCGTTCTCGCTCTCGGTCGCAACCACGCGATTGCGTCCGTTGTGCTTGGCCTGGTACAGCGCGGCATCGGCCTTTGCAATCAGGGCGTCGATCGGCATTGTCGCATCGTAGGAGGCAGTCGCACCAATGCTGACCGTGGCGCCGATCGGTTGGCGTTCAATCACGGCCCCCGCGTTTTCAAACGCAGTCCGGACGCGCTCAGCGATTTTCTGAGCGACCTCGATACCACCCGGTACGATCGCAATGAACTCTTCGCCACCGAACCTGCCGATGATGTCGTTGAGACGCGTGCTCGCCCGCGTGACCCGCGCGAACAACCGCAGCACTTCGTCGCCGGCCGAGTGGCCAAACCGGTCATTGATCGATTTAAAATGATCGAGGTCGAACATCAGCACCGCGACCGGCTCGCCACGTTTTGCCTGCCGTTTACAGAGAGTCTGGGCAGTTTCTATAAATGCGCGGCGATTGAGGAGCCCGGTGAGATGGTCGGTCGAGGCGGCGGTGCGATAGACGTGCACGTGATGGTCTTTAACCATCAGCATCACGATGAACGCAGTGCCGACCGCATAAAGGATTGTTTCAAGCGTGAAGACCGTCAGCCAGGCGCCGTTATGTCCGTCAGGCAAGAACACGCGCATCGCCAGCGGTATCAAGAAGATTCCGGCATGCAGGCACGGCACCACGATCGCCGCGGCGCGCGAATAGCGCGTCCTGCGCCGCTCACGCCACAACTCCATCGCAATGAAGAAGGTGTAGACGGGGACGATTAGCGCACCGAGAACTTCGCCATTGCCGCCTTCCAGCATTCCCGGAATCTGGGCGAGACCCAGCCACAGCGCAGCGCCGATGAAAGTTGCAAACGGCAGCACGCGACGCCCCTGAAACAGCCGGACACCGTTCCAGACCATGCCGCAAGCGAGGAACGTCAACGCGCCTGGTACCGCTGGCGGTAATTTGATAAACGGCGCGGGCATTGTTCCGAGCGCCATCGCAGACGCGCCAATCAGGTAGGCCGAGCCCCACCATGCCAGGGCGCGGATGTTACGCTGCTGCATCCAATCAATGATGAGGAATAGGCCGAGCAGTCCGGCAATGCAGACTGCGACCAACGACAGCGTCGGCAAATCCAGCGATGAGGATTGCAGGCCGCCTGCGAGCAACATATGACTCCCACCTCCGTTTGGCGCGCACTTCGCCAAACTGCGACGGTAAAATATCCCCGTTTTCGTGGGGAAACCTTTGCACTATTCGGTGGGCTTCGATGAAAGACTGTCGCGAATTGTATTCAAACTTGAGGTTCGTTTCCGCGCGGCCCATGCATTTTCTGGATTAATGCAGCGAGAATGAAATGGTTACAATTTGAATGATCGCGAACGGCAAACAAAAAGGCGCGCTTTTTGCGCGCCTTTTACGACAATCCCGACTGTCAGACCGTTTAACGCTTCGAGAACTGGAAGGAACGCCGCGCCTTGGCGCGACCATATTTCTTGCGCTCGACGACGCGCGGGTCGCGCGTCAGGAAGCCGCCGCGCTTGAGAGCGCCGCGCAAGTCCGGCTCGAAGTAAGTCAGTGCTTTCGCGAGACCATGACGAACCGCGCCCGCCTGGCCGGATAGGCCGCCCCCGGAAACGGTGCAGGTGACATCGTACTGCCCGTTGCGGTTGGTCGCGACCAACGGTTGCTGAATGAGCATGCGCAACACCGGACGCGCAAAGAAGATTTCCACGGATTTGGTGTTGACGAGGATCTTGCCTGAGCCGGGTTTGATCCACACGCGCGCCACCGCATTCTTGCGCTTGCCGGTGGCGTAGGCGCGGCCCTGCGCATCAACTTTCTTCTCGTATTTCACCGCTTCCGGCGCTGCCGGCTTGAGGGTCGCTAGTCCTTCCAGAGATTGCATGGTCTCGGCCACGATCAGGCACTCCTCACGTTCTTGCGATTCATCGCGGCGACATCGAGCTTTTCTGGCTTCTGCGCCTCATGCGGATGCTCGGGACCAGGGTAGACGCGCAGATTTCCAAGTTGGACGCGACCGAGGGGTCCGCGCGGCAACATGCGCTCCACAGCCTTTTCGACGATCCGTTCGGGAAAGCGTCCTTCCAGGATTGCCTTGGCGCTCCGCTCTTTGATCCCACCGATGAATCCAGTGTAGTGGTGATAAACTTTTTTCTCGCGCTTGCGGCCGGTGAGCACTGCCTTCGCCGCGTTGACAACGATGACGTTATCTCCGTCGTCCACGTGGGGCGTAAACGTCGCCTTGTGCTTTCCGCGCAGCCGCATTGCAACGATCGAGGCCAATCGCCCGACGACGAGTCCGGTGGCGTCGATAGTCACCCATTTCTTCTCGATGTCGGCCGCCTTGGCCGAATAGGTCTTCATGACTGGTCCCTGAAAACGTGCGCGCGGCAAAGCCGCGCGATTTGCAGGTATTTACCGAGGGCCTATTCGGTGGTCAAGTGATACTTTCAGAACTTTGTGTTATCTATCAATGTTTTATGAGAATGGTAATTTAATACCAATGCTCTTGCTAGCGGCTCTCCGGGATTGAATAGGTCGATGTGACGTGAGCGACTGCATCTGACGAGCCATCCGAGTAAATCGTGACCTCTCCCACCGCCAGACGTTTGCCGACCTTCAATAAACGGGCCTCCGCAATCAGGTCGGCCTGTGCCGGTTTGCGCAAAAAGTTGATATTGAGGTTGGTTGTGACGGCCAAAGGTTGCGGGCCGATTGCGGAAAAGACGGCGACGTACATGGCAAAATCGGCGAGCTCCATCATGGTCGGCCCGGAAATCGTGCCGCCGGGCCGAATGTGGTTTTCCTGAAAATGGCGTCGTACGCGGATATCCGCGTAATCCACGCGCTCTATTGTCAGCCCGCAGCCGGGATAAAAGGCCTGAGGAAAGACCTCGTGCAACAAATTTCCGATTGCCTCGGCATCCATCGCCGGAGCCGGCATGCGCGCCCCCTTCGCCGGCCAATCCGGCAGCTCTGGTCATAGTCTGCGGAGTATTCAGGTCAATCAGGGATTTCAGGCCTTGCCGTAAAGCTCGCGTAATTTGTCCTTTGCCTTCGCAAGTTTCCGCTTTCGCGTCGCGGACAATCCCTTCCCCGCGCGGTTGATGAAGAAGACGAGCATGGACATGGCGGAACGATAGGCGCTCGACTTGCGGCGGCGGCTTTGGTCGGCGGACCGCTTCAGGGAGCGAGCGATCTTGCTTGGCGTCGATTTGGTAAAAACGCCTTTTTCGAGAGTTAGCGCGTCGCTTTCGCGGGTTACCCGCGCGGACCAGCGTCGTCCACGCCTTGAACTCCTCGATTTTGGGCGCCTCTTGGCCATGCCTGCGCGTTAACGCGAATAAAAGCCAGCTCGTTCCGAGCCTTGCATGGGTTTCGCTTCGGCTTAACATAAGCAGACAAGATATTTTGTGGGACTGACTGAATGACCGCTCCGACCACTTCCCGCGCGGCCGACACGCAAGCGCCGGAACTGCTGCTCGAGTACCACAGCGACAGCGCTGTGCTCATTCTCAACCGCCCGCAAACGCGCAACAGCCTTTCCGAAGCAATGCTGACCGCGCTGTCCGACGCCTTGACGGAAATTGCTGCGGACAAGGCCGTGCGCGCTGTCGTGATCGCGGCCAACGGCCCCGCATTCTGCGCCGGCCACGACCTCAAGGAGCTTACGAGCCGGCGCAGCGACCCCGATGGTGGACGCGCTTATTTCCGCTACATGATGAGCCTTTGCAGCAAAACGATGCTTCAGATCGTCAATCTACCTCGGCCGGTGATTGCAGCGGTCCAGGGTGTCGCGACCGCAGCGGGCTGCCAGCTTGTCGCCAGCTGCGATCTCGCGGTGGCGTCAACGGCCGCAAAGTTCGCCACGCCCGGTGTCGACATTGGGCTGTTTTGCTCGACCCCGATGGTTGCCCTCTCGCGCAATGTCGCGCGTAAGCACGCCATGGAAATGCTGCTCACCGGTGACGCCATTACGGCGGAGCACGCCTACCGCATGGGCTTGATTAACCGCGTGGTCAGCCCAGGCAAGGAACGTGAGGAAGCCCTCGCGTTCGCGCGTAAGATCGCAGGCAAATCCAGCCACATCGTCAAGATCGGCAAGGAGGGATTCTACCGCCAGGCCGAGATGAGCCTGAGCGACGCCTATCAATACGTTTCGGAAGTGATGGTCGAAAATCTGATGGCGCGCGATGCCGAGGAAGGGCTGAACGCGTTTATCGAAAAGCGGGAGCCAAAGTGGGAGGACCGCTGACTGCGCTCATAGCCCCAACGGCAGTCGAATTTCATGGAGAGCCACCGGGAGCCGGTGGCTCTCTCGTTTTGCCGTACAGGCTCTAGGCGATAAGCGGCTCGCTTTGCGCCGCTTCGCTCTTGCCGTGGTCTTCCACCGGGCGCCCCGCACTCGGCAGCTGCAACACCGTCGCACTTTGGCCCTCGCAAAGATCGGTCACCAAGACGATCTTTCCGTCCGGGAATTCCAAGGCATCGTGATGAGCGGCCGGCCGGTTGAGGTTAACCTGCCGAAAACGCGCAACCTTGTGTGTCGACTTGCGCGTCGGCAAGAACCGGAATGAAGCGTCGCATTCAACTTCTTTTTCGAATGCAACCTCGGTGCCGGGCATCAGGCATACGGCAACACGCGGGTCCGCCGGATCGGCAAATCCGCGCGTGATGGCATTGGGAAATTGAGTTGAAACCAGCTTGTCGCCGACCTTAGCGGGTCGAGACGCAACGTCGTGAAGACTGTAGTCACACATCGAACGCCTCCTGTTTGTGCACAACCTAGGCGGCGCCCCTCAGCTTTTCGGATGGCAGCAAATCACCGTGACCTTCTTATGTCGTCTGCTACCGCAATCCTGCCCAATTCAATCCGCGCGGCCCTACCGTGAGCAACAGCGAAAGACTATCTTTGTTCCGCTTCGGGACAGCGATCGGGTTCGTTACAAATGAATAACTCCAGCCGGGTATTCACACCGGCCGCACAAAAGGCTCAGGCCGAGCGCGGTTCGGCAAAGGCCTATGCACGCCGCATGGCCGAAGGCTTTCCGGATCGCGTCACACCGGAGCTGGCGAAGTTTATTGGAGAACAGGATACCGCCTTCCTTGCGACCGCGAGCGGTGACGGGGCGCCTTACCTGCAACATCGCGGCGGGCCAAAGGGCTTTATCAAAGTTATCGATGAAAAGACGCTCGGCTTTGCCGACTATCGCGGCAACCGGCAGTACATCACGCTCGCCAATTTATCTGAAAACGATCGCGCGTTTCTGTTTCTGCTCGATCCTGCACGCCGTCAGCGGATCAAGATCTGGGGTCGCGCCCGCATGATTGAAGGCGATTCCGCCCTGACCGAGCAGTTGTTCGACGGCGGTTACAAGGCCAAGCCCGAACGTGCGATTCTGTTCACGATTGAAGCCTGGGACGTAAATTGCTCCTCGCACATCGTCACGCGATTCACCGAGGCCGAGATCGAGGAAGCATTTGCCACCGTCCAAGCCAGGATCGCAGAGCTGGAAGCCGAGAACGCGCGTCTGCGCGCGGCCGTCGAAAAGCAACCGGCGGCGCCGTCCGAATGAACCACGACAGCTATCCCGACAGCTATATTCGCGGCATTCTCAAAACGGTGAAGACGATCGCCATGGTCGGGATTTCGCCGAAAGACAATCGGCCGAGCTACTTTGCATTCAAATATCTGCTCGAACGGGGCTATCGCATGATCCCCGTCAATCCAGGGCAGGCGGGCAAAGAGATTCTTGGGCAAAAGGTCTATCGACGTCTCTCGGAAATTCCCGAACCGGTCGACATGGTCGACATCTTTCGCAATTCCGCCGACGTGCTGCCCATTGTTGACGAGGCGATCACGCTCAAGCCGAAACCGCATGTGATCTGGATGCAGCTCACGGTTCGCAATGACGAGGCCGCCAAACGCGCCGAGGAGGCCGGGCTGAAGGTCGTCATGAACCGTTGTCCAAAAATCGAGTATGGCCGTCTTTCGTCGGAAATTTCCTGGATGGGGGTTAACTCGCGCACCCTTTCTTCGAAACGTGCGCAAGGGCTGGGGGGCGGCGTTCAGCGCATGCGTCTCGGCCCAGCAACAGACCGGGATGGCGACGCGTGAGATCTTTGTCAGCGGCGGCCATGTGGTTCTGCCTTGACGCCACCCCTCCCCACCCGCA
>DASSSM010000251.1:0-3366 GCA_035708425.1 Pseudolabrys sp. | reverse complement strand
ATACTTCACGAGCGTCGGGTCAATTTCGAAGTTTTAGCGAGCCCTAAAAGGAAATTTCCCTAAGTGGGCTCCACGCGCATTTTGGCGCAATGCAGCAGGCAAGGCAGACCCACGCCCGTGTGGGTGGTCAAAACAGCGGCGCCCTGCCACAAGATTGGCCAGCCGGACTCCCGCCTGATGTTGCAATCGACAGTCTCTTCCATCGAATCCAAAAGATCATGGGCCGTCGCCATGGCGGCCCTCTTCACCATGCTGATGGCGTTCGGTGCCGCATGGATCACGGCAGTCGCGCTCAAGGACATCGCCGCGGAGGTCAACGGCATCCGCTCCATCCCTGCGCTCGCCAGCGCGCTCGCCTGGTTGGGTTCGGGAGTCGGTGGCATTTTGATGGGACGACTCGCGGACAAAGTCGGCACACGGTGGACGGTCATCTGCGGTGCGCTGATGATCGGCCTCGGCCTTGCGATCTCGACGCTGGGACCCCCCTGGCCCTTGTGGGTCGGACACGGACTCTTCATCGGCTTGATCGGGCTCGGCGGCATCAATGCGCCGATGTACATCTATGTCAGCCGCTGGTTTGACCGAAGGCGCGGATCGGCGCTGGCCCTGATCTCGAGCGGAAGCTACCTCGCCGGCGCAATGTGGCCGCCGCTGTTCGAGCGCGTCATCGCCGACTTCGGCTGGCGGCAGACCATGCTGTGGTACGGCGTGCTCGAAATCGCCGTGATTATTCCGCTGGCGATAACCTATTTCAGCGCGCCGCCCGAAGTGATCTATCCGGCCGCTCCCACCGATGGCGCCGGAGCAAAAGTGCGCGTGCTTGGCTGGCCGCCCAATGCCGTCTTCGCAGTGATGTGCGCAGCTGCGGTGCTGTGCTGCATCCCGATGGCAATGCCGCAAGGGCATCTCGTTGCGTTCTGCAGTGATCTCGGCATTGCGCGCTCGACCGGCGCCCTGATGCTGTCCGTGCTGCTCGGCACTGCTTTCCTGAGTCGGCAGATCTGGGGAGCAATTTCCGACCGCATCGGTGGTCTGGCCACGGTCTTCATCGGCTCGGGCTGGCAAGCCGCGTCGATGACCGCGTTGCTTCTGACGCAGAACGAGGTCGGGCTCTTCACGGTCGCCGCCGCGTTCGGACTCGGGTTTTCCGGAATTATACCGGCCTATGTGCTGGCACTGCGCGAGCTGTTTCCGGCCTCGGAGGCATCGTGGCGCATACCGACATTGCTGCTATTCAGCGGCTGCGGCATGGCGCTGGGCGGCTGGCTCGCGGGGCTGCTCTACGATCACTTCGGCTATTACGCACCCGCTTTCGCAGCCGGGATCGGCGCCAACATTCTCAATCTGCTTCTGGTCGGCATACTCGTTAGCCGTCAGCGGCTGCGCATTTCCTATGCGTAGCTCGGCTCCGTGACGGGCTGAGCATCCAGACACCGGCCAGTATGCCGAATGCGACGATGGCCGGGCCGATCGCCTGCCACAATCCCGCGGCCGCGAGCGCCGACGTCGCGGCCCAGGCAATCGACGAAAATGCTTCCGCAAAAGTTGCAAGCCGCGAGGACGTCTGCCTGCGCCGGAAATGACTACGGCGCGCCTGCACACGGAAGCAAAGCTGGATCATCGTCGCTGCGGCCGCTGCCGACAGAATGCCCAGTCCGCAGACCGCGGCTGCGAATACGGCATCGAATGCCAGGAACGCAATGATCGGCGCAAAAATGAGCGCCACCATGCCAATGACGGCTTCGATCTTGGCGAGCAGGATCCGATTGGCCGCGATTGGTGCAGTCGAAACGAGGTCCGGCGCGTCTTCCCCCGAAATGGTGAGCCACGCCAGCCCGCCGGCGAGCTGACCGGCGGCCATAACAATCACGGGAATCAATACGATAAACGCATCGTATCCGGTGCGGAATGTAACCCAAAGCAGCAGCGCCGGCGGCAACAGATAAAGAATTTGCATCAGCGTCTGCGACACCAGCCAGGGATCGCGTTTGAGAAGCGTCCATTCCTTGTGACGCAGCGTGCGGGCTGGAGAACGGCGGCGAAACGCGAGCACCCACCGGCGCTGCTGCACGGCGGTATTCGAAACTCCGGCCGCAGCGATCGAGTGCTCGCCGAAACGGCGTGAAAATACGGCAATCGCAATGCCAAGCACGGCGGCTGCAAAACCGAAAACCGCCGCCAGGGCAACATAGTCCCCAAGTACCGCGCGCGCCGGCCACCAGAATGCGCTGGCAGTATCAGGCGCATGTTGCAGCATCCAATCCGACTGCAACGCCGCGTAACGCGAGAGGTTGCCCGCGGAAAATATAGCGGCAACCTGCAACCCGATGACGAAAGCGGCCCCGATCACGGCCGCAACAATCTGGGCAATCAGGCGCGTGCGTTTCGCACCAATAGTGCGGAACAACGCGATCGTCAGCGCCAATGCTGCGGTCGTGGCCACCGCGCCCATCGCAATGACCACACCATAGGCAGCAAGCCATCGGACGCCTCCGAGTGCCGCCAAAACGTTGATGAATGGCGCAGCCAATAGCACTGCAATCGCCACCGCAGCCATGGCGATCCGGCCCATGCGCACCGCGAAGACGTTTCGCGCGGAGGCAGGGGACGTGAGGATGAGATCAAGGTCGGAGCGCGAATAGAACGCGCGGGTCACGGACTCCATGGCCTGTGACAAAAGCAGCGACCACGACAGAAAAAGCGTGCCGGTGATTCCGGCCAGCGCGGCCGTGTCGGAACCAAGACCGGCATCGGCATAGGTGGCAACCGTCCAATAGGCGAAGACATGCATGAAGATGCCGACGAAGATAAGCGCAACAAACGCGGTACGTCCGCGCGTGCGCCCGCCCGCCGTCATTAGCGAGACCCAGTCGCGCCAGCCGAGCCTGAGTTCGTGACCGGCCAGCCATGTCAGCGATGCCTGTTGAATCACGCCGCCGCCTGCTCGGCCACAAGCGTGAGGAAGGTGTCTTCGAGGCTCGTGGCCGTTTCACCGGTCTGCCGGCGCAAGTCGTCGAGAGTGCCTTCCGCGATCAGGCGCCCGCGGGCGATCACGCCGATCCGGTCGGCCATTCGTTCGGCGACCTCAAGAATGTGCGTGGTCATGATGACGGTGCCGCCCTCACGCACGCGCGCGCGCAGCACGTCCTTGACCTGCCGCGCGGTGCCCGCGTCGAGACCAGTCAGCGGTTCGTCGAGAATAATGAGCTTTGGGTCGTGCACCAGCGCGCCAGCGAGCGCCACCTTCTGGCGCATTCCACGCGAGAACCCCTCGCAGCGTTCGTGCGCGTGCGGCTCGAGGCCGAGCCACCCCATAAGTTCGCACGCGCGCGCCTGGGCAACGGCAGGATCAATGCGCCACAGCCC
>DASSSM010000250.1:0-2354 GCA_035708425.1 Pseudolabrys sp. | reverse complement strand
CATCTGAGATTAGTTAATCTCATTCGAACCGAGGTAGGAACCGTGGTCTATCGGCACTTGCGTGAGGAATTGCGACAGTGAATGCACTTCGGTCCTTGCTGACACGCATCGGTTTAGTCGTTGCAACCATTGTCGGTGCTCCAGGCACGTGGGCCGACGATTTCCCATCCCACCCGGTCAAGATTATCGTGCAAACGGCCGCCGGCAGCTCACTCGACGTGATGGCGCGACTGGTTGCTGAGCCGTTGTCGCAGACATGGGGCCAGCAGGCCGTCATCATCAACCAGCCCGGCGCTGGCGGGCTTATTGCCGCGCGCGCCACCGCGGCGTCCCCGCCCGACGGCTATACTCTGTTTTTGGCAGGCGGGTCTGTATTCGTGGTCCTGCCGGAGGTCCAGCGCAACCTTGCGTTCGACGTGAACGAATTCGTACCCATTGGATTCGTCGCCGAGCAGCCGTACACGCTGCTCGCGTCGAACAAGCTCGGCGTGCATTCGGTAGCGGAGCTGGTCGCACTCTCCAAGAAACAGCCCGGCGGGCTCAATTCGGTCGCCGGTACACGCGGCGGATTGCAGCACATGACCTTGGAATGGTTCCGCAAGCGCAGCGGGGCGAGTCTGAATATGATCCACTATCCCGGCCCGGCGCAGGCGATGAACGACGTCATTACCGGGAGAGTTCCGGTGATGATGCAGACCATCGCGCCGGTTGCCGGCATCGTTGCCGCGGGCGAAGTGAATTTGCTGGCGATTGCCTCGGCTGAGCGGCTCGCGAATTATCCCAACACGCCTACCGTGTCCGAAACCATTCCGGGCTTTACGTCCTCGGGTTGGTCCATCCTGGTCGCACCGCAAGGCACACCGGCGGCCATTGTCGAGAAGATCAATTCCGACCTCCGCGCCGCGCTGACGCGGCCCGAAGTCATCAAAAAGCTCGAGGAGCTTGGAAATTACACGCGGCCCATGAGCCCACGGGAACTTGCCGATTTCGTCCGCAGTGAACGTGAATTGTGGCGGCCGATCGTCGCGCAAATTGGCATCTCGCCGCCATAGGCCGGCGCCTGGGCTAGCGGTGACTCTTGCCCAGTGGGCCCCCGGTTTTATTGTCGCGCGCAGACTTTCGGCGGCGAATGATGGCTCGCATGACATCCGCCACTTCGGCGACGATCGCCTTCTGCCGTCGATCGCTGCGCCACACCAGGGTTTGGCTGAGCGAGAGGCCCCTGATCGGTGTTGCTGCCAGTGAGAATTTCGTCATGTAGTCGGCAACGGCGAAATTGGGCAAAATACTGTTGGCAAGACCAAGGCGGACAAACTCCACCTGCACCACACTGCTCGACACTTCGTATCTACACTGCAGGGTGATCCCGTGCTCGCGCGCCTTGCGTTCGATCAGATCGCGGTTGGTACTTGGACGCGGAAACATAACGAGGGGGATTTGATCGAGCTCGGCAATCGAGATTGTCTTGGGCAAAAGGCGGTCTTTTCTTCGTGAGATGAGGAACAGCGGGTCCTTCCGCAGCACCTCCATCCTGCAATTTACCACAGGCTCGGGCGTGGTCATCAGGGCGACGTCGATTCGGCCCGCGTCCAGCCCTTCCAGAAGCACATATTGCGCGCCTTCCACAAAGCGGAGACGAACCGATTCCGGAGGCCCTTGAAATGCCGCAGCAAGCGGCGCCAACAGAACACGACTTACCGTTTCGGACGATCCGACGGTGACTACATCGGCCTGGGGAGCGGTTCGGCCGCTGACCTCGGCATGCATCTGCTCGAGATCCCGCAGAACTGAACTGGCTCGCTCAAGAAACACCTGGCCGCGACGCGTCAGGGACACGCCATGCGGATGGCGCTCCAAAAGCGGGATAGACAGGGAGCGTTCGAGATCTGCGACGCGTCGACTGAGCGACGACTGCGAAATATTCAATCGCGCCGCCGCGCCCTTGAAGCTTTTTGCCAGGGCGACCTCGGTAAAATAGCGAATTTGCCTGATGTCCATGGCACTGCCCGCGGTATGTCGATACGACATCGCTAGTTGCTAAAAAAGCGTTTGTCGACTCCTCTTGGGCTCCGCTAGCGTCGAACCCATTGCCGGCGAACGAGCACGGCTTCTGCAAGAAAATTCCGGGAGGGTCGGTCCATTTCATCTGACGATGTCAAACGCACTCGCTTCAGGCCCACCGCTCGACCGATGAGCCGGATGATCTCAGGCGGGCGCTGATGTCCTACGGCGACGAACGTCCCATTGCTGCGACCAAGCCTGGTCGCCGCACCAGAATGCAGAATGCAAACCGATTCAAGCTTGGCTTGTTCGGTATGAACTGCTCCGGCTCCGTGGCGACGACGGCGCCCGAG
>DASSSM010000249.1:0-2567 GCA_035708425.1 Pseudolabrys sp. | reverse complement strand
TACGACCTGCGGCGAAATCCGGGTCTTTTTTTTTAGTGCTTGCGCGCGGGGTATTTTTTTTCGTCGTGGCGGCCGATCGATTGCTGTGCCAAACTTTTCGTGATCCCTTTGCGATTTGCTCCATCGATCGGCCGCTTGCAGCCGATAGAGGCTTTTCCTCGAGGATATCGTCATCTTTGGGCGATCGCCCGGCGTCATCGTCCTGCTTGATGAGCAGCCAGTTGTCGCGCTTCTCACCGGGCCTGCGGCGCATGCGCACCAGATGCCAACCGCCGTGGAGCTTCTTGCCCTCAAGTGTGAATGCGAGGTGGCCTTTCGCCAAGCCCCTATGGGGATCGCTTTCGGGCAACCAATGGCCGCGGTCCCAGACCATCACAGTGCCGCCGCCATACTCGCCCTTCGGAATGGTCCCTTCGAACGTGTTGTAGGCAATCGGGTGATCCTCGACCTCGACTGCCAGCCGTTTTTCTCCGGGCACAAGGCTTGGCCCGCGCGTTACCGCCCAGCTCTTCATTACGCCGTCGAGCTCTAGACGCAGATCGTAGTGCAGGCGCGTGGCGGCATGTTTTTGAATGACGAAGGCGTTACCGCGCTTGCGCGCTACCTTGCCTTTCGGCTCAGCAGTGATGCCGAAATCGCGTTTGGCCCGGTAGGTCTTCAGACCTGACTTTTCAGGACGCCGCATGATTAATGTTGCCAAAAACTTTGCGCCAAACCGCCAGTTTCAATATCCGACATATAGAATGAACCGGCTCATTGCCGAAGCAGTTCCTAGGGCGAGAACTGTCGCCTGCTTCAGGACTGACATGCTCCAAAGGAACCATAGCACCTTTGTTGACGTTGCCCCGGCAAGCGGCAGCTGTGCCGCAACCGACAACGCAGGTGATTACAATGTTAGGCTGGGCCGTCACATTTCTCATCGTAGCGCTCATCGCCGCCTTGCTTGGCTTTGGCGGCATTGCCGGCGTTGCCGTCGAAGCTGCGAAGATCGTATTCTTCGTGGCGATCGTTCTGTTTGCGATCTCCCTCATCGCGGGGCTTGTTCGCGGGCGTACGCCGACGGTACCGTAGGCTGGTATCTTTGACTTTTTAGTCAGGAATAAAAAAGCTCCGCGCGACGTGGTCGCGCGGAGTTTTTTCTGTTGGGGACCTGGCTCGCGCGCGCCGAAATATCTATTCGCCACCGCTGGCCAAGACCGCTCGTGTCGTTTCATCCGGACCGAAATCCTCGGCGCTGTTGACGTGCAACAACTCTGCCAGCCGCGTGCGCGCACGATTGACGCGAGATTTGATCGTGCCCACTGCGCAACCGCAGATGCCGGCAGCTTCTTCGTACGAAAATCCCGATGCGCCTACTAGGATCAAGGCCTCGCGCTGATCGGAGGGCAATTGCGCTAGGGCCTCGCGAAATTCCCGGAACTCGACATGGCCGTACTGGTCGGGTTGCGACTTCAGTGATTCTGCGTGATGTCCATCGCTGTCCTCGACCTCGCGCCGGCGCTTGCGATATTCGGAACGAAAGTGGTTGCGCAGAATGGTGAAGAGCCACGCCGACATGTTCGTGCCCGGCTGGAACGAGTCGATGTTCGCCAGCGCGCGCAGTAAGGTTTCCTGAACCAGGTCATCCGCACGATCCACGTTTCCGCACAAGGAAATCGCGAATGCGCGGAGACTAGGCACCGCACTGAGAACGGCTTTGCGGACCGAGTCGTCCATGGCCATCAGTGCCCGTCCTTCTTCTCATTGCCGTTGAGACGATTGATGAGCTCGTTAAACCGATCGGGCACACCCTGGTTGACGACTTCGTCGTACATTGCGCGCAGCTGCTGCCCGAGCCGGGCCTGCACGTCCCGACCAAGCTTCGCCGGCTTCGAATTGGACTTTTTGTTGCGAGTGGCCGCGGCTTCCATTGGATTTTGCTGTCCCACGGGCTTGCGTTCGTTCATTGCTCAACCCCAAACTTCCGACCCTCTGCGGCGTCGGTGCCCCCTTGGTCTGTGTCAAAACCATTGACTGCGCAGATGGTTCCCCACGAACGGAACTTTTTTGAGACAATGGCGTTAGAGGGCTATAGGTCGATCGGATATAGCTGGGGGCGTCACCCTGGTCGGGAAATAGCGGCAACATTCGGAGGGATTCTTGTCGACATCTCAAGCAGTTGCTCAACATTTGCCGTACTTGCGGCGCTATGCGCGCGCGCTTTCTGGCAGCCAGTCCTCGGGTGATGCCTATGTTGCCGCGACTCTGGAGGCGCTAGTCGAGGATCCCAAAGTGCTCGACTCCGGGCTTTCGACCAGGATTGCTCTCTACCGGCTCTTCGCAAAGATTTGGAATTCGGTTGGCGTTAACGGAAAGGCGAGCGCCGCCGATCCCAGCCAGCCAGTCGAACGGCATCTGGCGCAAATTTCGCCGAAGCCGCGTCAAGCCTTCTTGCTGGTCGCGCTCGAGGGTCTTTCGGAAGACGATGCCGCAAAGGTGCTCGATATCGACGCGCCGGCCTTGCGGGATCTCGTCGAGGAATCGGGGCGTGAACTCGCCGCCGAGATCGCCACAGACGTGCTGATTAT
>DASSSM010000248.1:0-3484 GCA_035708425.1 Pseudolabrys sp. | reverse complement strand
GAGCCGGAAACGACAGGGAGACGCTAGCAGCCTCGAGCCATTGCCAACAGAGTCGCGAGCGAAAGACCAGGTGGAATCGAGGCGATGAAAAAGGTGCTGACAATCGCCGCTGTCGGCGAAGCCACTACCGGATTGGCATTGCTGATTGCGCCGTCGCTCGTCGGGCAGTTGTTGCTCGGTGAGCAACTAACCGGCATCGCCATTCCGGTCGCGCGCGTGGCCGGCATGGCCCTGGTTGCATTGGGCGTCGCGTGCTGGCCTGGTCCCCCGCTTCTCGGCGTGCTGATTTATAGCGCTGCGGCCACCCTGTATCTCGCTTACCTGGGTCTTGCGGGGCTCGCGGGTATGCTCCTGTGGCCCGCCGTCGCGCTTCATTTGCTTCTTTCGATTTTGCTTGGCCGCGCCTGGCTTCGCGCCGAAAGTTACGACTATCACCCATGACGCATGAGATGTGGTCGGTTGCCCCAAGGGCCAATAGGCGTGCAAATCGACGAGGAGCACCATAAGAACTAAGAATTAAGAATAATGACGAACTCGCGCGAACGACACTGACTGGGGGATAACCTGGAACGATACTGGTACTGGATCGCTGTCGCTGTGCCCGCGGCCATTCTGCTGGCGGCGGGAGTCATTATTTTTGTAACCTTGCCGCCGCGCACGGTGACCATGGCGACGGGCGCTGCGGGCGGCGCGTATAACGAACTGGGCCTGCGCTACCGGGACATCCTGGCGCGATCCGGCGTCAGGCTTCGGTTGGTCGAAACGACCGGCGGCCTCGACAATCTCGCGCGCCTGCGCGATCCGCGGTCGGGCGTGCAGGTCGGATTGATCCAGGGCGGCACGACCACGAAAGGGGAGTCACCTCAGGTCGAGTCGCTCGGCACCGTGTTTTTCGAGCCGATGTGGCTGTTCTATCGGACTGCGGTCGGCAGCGACATTCGGGCCTTTCGCGGCAGCCGCGTTTCGGTCGGCCCGGAAGGAAGCGGTGGCCGTGCGCTCGCGCTCGAAATCCTCAAACGGCTCAAGGTCGACGGCGTCATCGGTGTGCTGCTGGGTTTGCCGCCCGAGGAGGCGGCCGACAAGCTCACCGCCAGCGAGATCGACATCGCCTTCATGGTGTCGGGCTGGGATTCTCCGGTGGTGCGTCGCCTCATGCAGGCGGATGGGGTCGCCGTCGCCAGCGTTCCGCGGCCGGATGCCCTCGTTGCGCTTTATCCTTTCCTGAACAAGGTCGTGCTGCCGGCGGGCGTCGCCGATCTCGCGGCGAACCGGCCGCCCGCTGACACTGTGCTGCTGGCGCCCAAAGCGAGTCTTGCGGTGCGCGGCGATCTGCATTCGGCCATACAATATCTTCTGCTCAACGCCGCCGTGGAGATTCATTCGCCGGCGGGAATTTTTCAGAAAGCCGGCCAGTTTCCCGCGGCGGAATCCGTCGACCTGCCGCTCAGCGAGGAAGCGCAACGCTTTTACAAGAGCGGCCGCCCGGTTCTTCAGGCCTACCTGCCGTTCTGGCTGGCGGCCTTGGTCGAAAGATTCCTGGTCGTCTTCATTCCGGCGCTCGTCTTGATGTATCCGGCCTTCGCGCTGCTGCCGCGTGCCTATGACTGGCTGATGCAGTCCAGGATTCTGCGCCTCTACGACGAGATGAAGGCGATCGAGCGCGATCTTGCGTCGGGGAACGAGCCCCGGGGCGCACTCAGCGCAAGGCTCGAGCGGCTCTATCAGAGCGCGAGCGAACTGCAGCTGCCGGCCAAATACGCCAGCATGCAGTACACCTTGCGCAGCCATCTTGACATTGTGCGTGAGCGCATCGGCGCGCGCGCGGCCGGAAAATAACCGCGCTGACGGCCCGGCGGCTGGCGCAAAAAATCAAGAAAAAATCAGGAGTTTCCCAAAGTTTGCCGCCATTCGGGCGGCTATCTCTCGAATACTTGCTCCCACACGGGCGGTCGAGACTTGTCGCCCGCTTTTTTCATTGAAAGACGCGAGCACAATAACCGAGGGTCACATGTCTGCTGTTGCCGCCCGCGAATCTTCCGCAGCCGTCTGAGGCCAATCATGGAAGGCATGAAAATCACGGCCACCGGGTACGATTTTCGGTCTGCGCACGCTGCCATGCAGCGGTACGTTGATGGGAATTTTCTTTCCGGATTCTCTTCAGCAGTGCTCGTCGGTAGAGATTTGGTCGATGTGCAATGCATCGGATGGGCCGACAAGGAAGCGCGGATACCATTGCGGGTCGACCACATATTCCGCATCTTCTCGGATACAAAGCTGATTACATCCTGTGCTGCTCTTCTTTTATTCGAAGAAGGCCACTTCCAACTGGATGATCCGGTTGAGCGGTTTATTCCGCAGCTCGCCAACCGTCGTGTGCTGCGTCCCGACGCGACGTCGTTGGACCAAACCGAGCCTGCTGTCGGGCCGATCACCATTCGCCACCTGATGAGCCACAGCTCGGGGCTGAGCTACGGTCTTCTTGACCCGGGCACATTGACTTTTAGAGCGTACAACGAACGAAAAATACTCAATCCCGCGACCACGCTCGCGGAGATGATGGACGCGTTGGCCGACCTGCCACTGGTCTTTCATCCCGGAACGTCATGGGAGTACTCGGTGGCCACGGACGTCCTGGCGCGTCTTGTCGAAGTGATCAGCGGCCAGCGCTTCGATGCATTCCTTCAATCGCGAATTCTCGGGCCCCTTGGCATGGTGGACACAGGGTTTGTGGTGTCGGACCGCAATCGCCTCGTCGCCTATTATGCCGGGGCCGACCCGGTCGACCCCATGAAGCCGGGACTTGTTCGCGCAGACGACTCGCCCTATCCGGGCGCCTACTTGCGTCCCTTCCCTAGGCTGAGCGGCGGCAGCGGCCTGGTCTCGACGTTGCCGGACAGGGTGGCGCTCATTCGAAGCCTGCTTCCGGGTGGCCCGACCTTGCTCAAGCCGGATACGACCGAGCAGATGATGAGCAACCAGTTGCCGCAGGATGTGTGGATACACTTTACGGGTTTCGGGCTACTTCGGGGCAAGGGGCACGGGCTCGCGGGAGCGCTGACCCTGCAGCCTTCGGCGTTCGATCATCAGGACGCGAGAGGCGAGCTCTTTTGGGGTGGACGCGCAGGCACCCAATGGTGGATTTCGCCTGAAACGAATACCGCAGGCCTGATCATGGCGCAGCGTGATCAGGGGTTTGTTCATCCGTTCGCGGCCGAGTTCAAGCGGCTCGCGTACGAAGCGATAAGACGCAAAAGCTGACAAGAATGGCGCTGCATCCACTGGCTGAGCCCGCTTCCGGCCGGAAGCCGACATCAGCTCGTACGCCGCACACGTACGCTTTCGGGGTAACGCGGACATGACCGTTTGCGGGAATCCGCTTTCACGGGCGCTATTGGGGGCAAAGCGGACATGCCCTTTTGCACTGCCTATGTCCGTTAATGACCCAAGGACATTGATGTGCCCCCTTTCGGCGACACAGTTTTTC
>DASSSM010000247.1:0-8283 GCA_035708425.1 Pseudolabrys sp. | reverse complement strand
GCCATTCCAGCGCGATTTCGCTAAACGAACGTGCGGACTGGCCGGGCAAGTCTGGCACCGCCAGGCGACCCGCGACGCGTTGGGGGATAGTTCAATGGTAGAACATCGGACTCTGACTCCGAGAATCTAGGTTCGAATCCTAGTTCCCCAGCCAACTACCTTTTTCATCCGCCGAAATCACCGTGACTTCTCCGCATCATTTGGCTGCGGCACGCCTGAATGTGCTGGCCAACAATCAAATTGTGGCTCATCCTGTCGAGGCTTGCTGGGTAACCAAATCAAAAAACTGGGACAGGGAGGCAATGCCGTGGCTCAAACAGTTGAAGGATTTGTCGGAAACGCATTGGACGAGGCGAAGATTTCACCGCTGCATAAAAGAGTGATCGCACTGATCGCAGCCGGCTACTTCTTCGACGTCATAGACTTCACCATCTTAGGTTCGCTCATTCCGTTCATGTTAGTGTCAAAGTTTTGCACGCCAGCGGAGGCTGCGGCCATCGGCAGCGCCGCCATCTTCGGAATGTTCATCGGCACCGCCGGACAGGGCCAATTCAGCGACCGTTTCGGCCGCCGCTTCATCTACCAGTTCAATCTCCTGCTGTTCGGCGTCTTCACCATTCTCGGTGCATTCGCCCCCACTGTAACGATGCTGGTCATCTGCCGCTTCATCGCCGGCCTCGGACTCGGCGCCGAACAGCCGCTCTGCTTTGCCTATGCTGGCGAATATTCGCCCAAACGCATCCGTGGCCGTATTCTTGCCATCGTCCACTTCATAGGCGGTGCCATCGTGTGGCCGATCGGAACGGCGCTCGCGTTGCTGTTCGGCAGCCTCACAAGTCCTGAATATGCATGGCGGGCGGTGTGGTTGCTCATCGGTGCCGGCGCGCTGATCGTGTGGGTCTTCCGCTTTACTCTGCCGGAATCGCCGCGCTATCTCGCGACGCACGGCCGCGGCCAGGAGGCCCTTGATGTCCTCGGCCGCCTCGGCATTTCGACGCCGCCGTTGAGCTCGCTGTCGACCAGTGTCGCGAGCAATACCAAAAGCGATCCTTTCGGTGTCGTCTTTCGCATGTTCCCAACGCGCGTCATTGCCGGCATGATTTGCTTTACCGCGTTCTTCGGCGTCGCCATCGGGCTTGGCGCATGGCTGCCTAATATGATGAATGCCAAAGGCTTCAGCATCACCAAGTCGCTCACTTACGTGCTGGCCATGAACTTTGCGGTGCCGTGCGCAAGCCTGTTCATGATGTATGCGCTCGACAAATATGGCCGAAAGATAACTTCGGTCTGCGCCTTCGTCGGTGCAGGCATCATGGCTATCGTATTCGCCAATGCTGGCGACGCGACGCAGCTGCTCGTAGCTGGGTTTGTGATGATCTTCTTCATCCAGGTCGCAGGCAACGCGATGCAGATCTTTACGTCGGAAGTATTTCCGACCAATGCGCGTGCGTCGGGATTTGGCTGGGCCGCCGGCGTGGGCCGCCTTGCCACGGCTTTCATCCTGCCGACGATCCTGTGGGTGCAGAACGGCTGGGGTCTCACCACGGTCTTCGTTTGCATCGCAATCCTCCTGGTGATCGCTGCCGTCGCCGTGACGCAGCTGGGCCCCGAGGCCAAACAGAAAGGTCTCGACGAAATCGCTGCGCCGACCGGCTGATCCGCCTCGGCTGAA
Source organism: Pseudolabrys sp. (assembly GCA_035708425.1). GTDB lineage: Bacteria > Pseudomonadota > Alphaproteobacteria > Rhizobiales > Xanthobacteraceae > Pseudolabrys. The sequence goes on along the minus strand of DASSSM010000247.1, from coordinate 6,611 downwards.
AAAATGCGGGGCCCGGTTCGGCTTTTGCCGCCGGGCCTCGCTTCAATTTGATTGCAATTCATTCGCTGAATCAGATGGTTTCCGCGGCAGCCGCAAGAAACGTCCGCTACCTCTCGCGCTGCGACCAAGGCGGCAGGCCCGATGGCGTGCAGGTACTCCTGCACAAAGGTCATGCTTTCATTGGCCATATGTTCAGTGACGGATTTACGGTCGTGGATGTGCGCGATCCGCTTAAGCCGAAGTCAATCGCGTTCGTCGCAGCACCGAAAAACACGCGATCGCACCATCTGCAGATCCACGACGACGTCCTCCTTGCCGTCAACGGCCCGAATATCTGGGCCATGCAGCAGTACGCGACGCAACAGGACTACTACGCAAAATCGTTGATCGACTCTGTCCAGACAGAACAGCCCTTTGCGGCGGGTTTGCGCGTCTTCGATATTTCAAGGCCCTCGAGCCCTCGTGAAATAGCATTCCTGAATATGCCGGGGTTCGGCGCGCACCGGATTTGGTGGGTTGGCGGGCAGTACGCTTATGTGTCGGTCCACTTCGAGGGATTCATTGACCACGCTTTGGCGGTCATTGACGTGTCGAACCCGGGAAGGCCGCAGCTTGCGGGCCGCTGGTGGCTGCCCGGCATGAACCGTGCCGGCGGCGAAACGCCGCCCGCATCGTTCGGCAAGCGCACGGCACTCCATCATCTCATTAGCGCCGGCACGCTCGGGTACGCGGCGTGGCGCGATGGCGGCTTCACCATTCACGACCTGAGCGACCCCACAAACCCGAAACTAATAAGTCATCGCAACTATGCGCCGCCCTTCGCCGGAGGCGCGCATACGCCCCTACCCCTGCCGGGCCGCAAGCTTCTTGCGCTTGCGGATGAAGCAACCTCCGCGAACTGCGCCAATGGTCTGGCCTATACCTGGCTGATCGATGTGCGCGAGCCGTCAAACCCGGTTTCGATTGCGACCTTGCCAACGCCTGCCGAAGAGGACTTCTGTGCCAAAGGCGCAAAATTCGGACCGCACAATCTGCATGAGAACCGGCCGGGCTCGTTGCAGACTGAGGAGCTGATTTTCGCTACCTATCACAATGCAGGACTGCGGGTCTTCGATATACGCGACCCGTTTCAACCAAGACAGATCGGTTATTTCGTGCCACCGCCGCCAGAAAGAATTGTCGACCAGAGGCCCAATCCAGCCAAGGTCATTCAATCCTGCGACGTATTTGTCGATACGGATGGCATTATGTATCTGACAGATACAAATGCCGGTCTGTACATTTTGCAATATGAAGGCCGGTAGCCACGCGGAGAACCTTGAGTATGTCGCAGAAATTTGGGCGCCTCGCCCTGCATATGTGGACGATCGACACCACGCCGCTCGCTACCGCGCTCGATGCCGCAAAGCAGGCAGGCTATGACGCTGTCGAGTTGCGCCGGACTGATTTCAAGCGATGTTTCGATGCCGGCATGAGCAATGAGCAGGTGTTGGACCTGATCAAAAAGAGCGGCATTCCCTGCGGCGTGCTTGGGGTCGAATACGGCTGGTTGTTCGCCACTGGCGAGGAGAGCAAACGCCTTTTCAAGGTGTTTCGTGAGTCGTGCGAGAACGCGGTGGCGCTTGGCTGCGACACGTTGATGAGTGCACCGGGCCAGGTCAACGGACCCATCAAAGACGCCATCAAATATCTCAAGGAAGCTGGTGACATTGCCGCCGAGAAAAAGCTGAAACTTGCGATCGAGTTCAACTCCCAGCACGATGTCCTTAACAGTCTTGCCGTTCTGACCGAACTGGTCGAAGGCGCGAACAAGCCGAACTGCGGCTACCTGATCGACGCCTATCACTTCACGCGAAGTGGCGCTGGAGGCCGCGGCTTCGAGACCGTGCCGGCGGAAAAGATCTACTGTTTCCAATACAGCGATCTCTCGCCGACCCCAGTCACCGGCGTCAGGAGACCGACCGATCGGCTGCCACCCGGCAAAGGCGTCGTGAAATGGCGCGAAATGCTGGGGCTACTGGCTGAGAAGGGCTACACAGGGTACCTCAGTTACGAAGCCCCAAACCCCGATCAATGGGAGCGATCGCCATACGACGTTGCACGCGAAGGCGTCGAGCTCACTCGCAAATTGTTGCGGGATGCCGTCCCGAATTATGTCAGTTGAGGTCACCATGGCAGCAGAACAGGAACTTCCGCTTTTTCTCGGCTTGAACGACAAATCGATCACGGACATCCCCAAGACCGTGGAGAAGCAACGTTACATGACCAGCGTTGCCCCCAAAGCCGCCAATCCTGGAAAGTGGGTCGAGCAGCCTCGAATGCCAATACCGACCGGTGAACATGCGGTCATCGAATGCCAGGGCAAAATCCACTCGGTCGCGGGCTATGCCAAACATCGGGTGGATCAGAACTTCCATCAGGTTTTTGACCCCAAATCCGGAACGTGGTCACTGAAGGCACCCTTCCCGCTTCCCTGCAATCACGTCGCCGGCGTTTCGATCGGTTCGAAGATCTATACGTTCGGCGGCTTCATCGAACAGAACCGCTGTCCGCACTCGAAATGCTTCGTGTACGACACGGCGACGGACCAATGGGCACCGATCGCCGGGTTATCGCGTCCGCGCGGCGCAATGTCAGCCATCGTGCTCGATGGCAAGATCCATCTGCTGGGCGGCCGCGACGTGCGTTCGGTCGAATGGCATGAAATCTATGACCCGGCGACCGACAAATACACGATCCTCGCAGGCATGCGAGGTTCGACCGGCACACAGCCGTTCGTCGGGCAGCGCGATCACATGGGTGTTGCCGTCGTCGACGGGAAAATCCACGCAATCGCCGGCCGCATGGACTCCTACGACTTCAATACCGGCTTGAACGCCGTTTACGATCCCAAGACAGACGCCTGGACCTTCCGCGCCCCGTTGCCGACCCCGCGCAGCGGCCCCTCATGCGTCTACATCAACAGCAAGATTGTTGTTTTCGGCGGCGAAGCGACCGGAAAGGTGTTCGGCACCAATGAGGCCTACGATCCGAAGGCCGATACATGGGAGCAGTTGACCCCGATGGCGATCCCGCGCCACGGATTGCACGGAGCGACCTGTGCGGTCATCGGAAACATGATCCACGTGCCCGGCGGCGGGCCCGTGCCGGGCGGTCAGGTGCAGGGCGCCTACCACGACGCTTTCACTTTTGGCTAAAAAGAAGCGGCCGCCACCCGGCGGCCGCTCGTTCTCTAGTTAAATTGTTGGGCGTTAACGCGCCGGGCGCAGTCGAAGCTCGGCTACGCCAGCCGCGACGTTAAGGCCCGCCTGGCCTTGAACCGACACCGGTTGCAGGGCGACGGTGCGGTCTGAACCGCCGACCAGAACATTTGCGCCGAGGCCGGCGCCCACTGTCGCCTCGGCCGTTGCACCACCGTAATCGCCGGCCAACGCACCGAATTTACGAGTGGTCGGCGCATAAACCGCCCAAACCATTTCGCCGCCGGCCGTCGCGCCAAGATCAAGACCGAATTTGGTGATCGACCCCACGTACACCTCTCTCGGTCCAGGCTGAGAGGGCGTGAACATGCAGGTCAAATCCTTTTTCGAAGTGATGATGAGGCCTATGCCGCCCGAAATGTCGCAGCTCAGCGTTCCCACTTTCGTCCGGTTAGCTTGCGCCGACGCCGGAATTGGAAACGCAACCGCCGCCGCTATCGCCAAGACGGCGATAGCACTCAAGGGCTTGTACATGTGTAACTCCCTTTCTCAATGAATGCCGGGCTATAAACGTCATCAAGAACAACAAGTTCCATGCCCGTCGGGAGTTGAGCTCAGGCAAGGCAGCGACCCGGATAGTTGGCTTGTTTCTCCTTAGACAAAGCGCTGAACACGGGATCACAGCCGACCAAAACCGGCGCAGCCGGCGGTGTTAGCCGGCGGCCACTCGCTTTCGGGACCAGTAATCGATCCGATTTGTGGGTGCGATCAACGATTTGGGGCGCCAGCCCCTGCCTCTCGACGGATGGCCATGCAGCGACCCCAAAACCGAAACCTGCAGGCGGAGCAACGACATCCAAGAGAACCACAACAAAAGCGCCGGCCAGAATATACGAAACTGTATTGCGCATTGCCGCTCTCCTTGCAGGAATGCGCAATTTGAAAAGCCAACGCGCGCCCTGCGAGCGTGACTCAAAACGGCGATGTGCGAATTAGGTTCCGGACCTTGGTCAGCGCGCAGCAAGAATCTGGCTTGCCGGGATGACAATGTGACAATGCAGCCCGCCGGGATCGAAGTCCATGTTAACTTCGGCGTCCAAAGCGCGCGCAAGATTGCGCTCGATCACCATGCTCCCAAAACCTTTCTTGCGCCGGACCTTCACCTTTGGGCCAAGCTCCTCACGCCAATCCAGCTCGACCGCGTGGTCTGCGGTGCTCTCACGCTTAGTCCAGGTGATGGATATCCGGCCGGTCGGCACCGAAAGGGCACCAAACTTCGCGGCATTGATGGCGAGCTCGTGCAACGCAAGCCCGAGGTTTTGAGCCGCTTCGGGTTTGAGCGCTATTGCCGGTCCTTCGATCGTGACCCGGACTGCGGCTCCATCGAGATAGTTGGATAACTGCGAGCGGATCAATTCACCGAGTGACGCGCCGTACCAGCTTTCCCGAACGAGCAAGTCGTGGGACGCTGCCAAGGCCTGCAATCGCGACCCAAATTGCGCGAGAAAAGCGTCGATCGAGCCTGCATGGTTCGCCGTCTGGCGTGCCATAGCCTGGATGACAGCAAGCAGATTTTTTGACCGGTGTGTCAGCTCTCTCAGCAACAGACGCAGGTGGGCCTCGCCCTCTTTACGCTCAGTCACGTCGACTGATGCACAAGTCAGACCGATGATTTCGTCAGCTTCATTGCGAAGCGGCTCGATGTGTAAATCGTGCCATCGCATTCCGCGAGCGTCCTCAAGCGGGATTTCAGTGCGCTTGGCCTCGCCGGTGGCCAGGACTTCACGCTTCACGGCTATCATGGCTGCTGCGCCATCGCGCGGAAAAATTTCCGTATCGGTGCAACCAAGAATATCCTCGGCGGAACGGCCAAGAATCGAATTGCTGACTGATATATAGCGGAGGTCACGATCCTGCATGTAGACAGCCACTTGCGATCCGCGCAAAGCCGTATCATAGCGAGCCAATCTTGCCCGCAAGAGGCTCAACTCCCAGGCCTGTGAAGCGACCTGGTCATTCAGCTGGCGGTTTTCTTTTTCGAGTCTTTCAAACTCGGTTTCTTGCGCCGCGCGCATAGTACGCACCACTCTTTCCATCACCTGCCAGCGCAGATCGCAGCCGGGCACGTACAGTGGACTCGACGGCGTTGGAAGCAGATCAGCCTATGAATACGTTCAACGAGCAAAGTGTCAACAAATGAGGCCACTCTCTCCTCTTCATCTCATGAAATTGTGACGACTGCGATCAAACAAGCTGCTGCAAACGAATTTAACGCCGCCGGGCGTGAACTGTTGCACGGCGTTCCTGCAGGCCTCGCACTTTTGTAAGTCCTTCCTCCGATTGGAACATTTTCGGCTCGGCCACATCTTGGCTTTAGACAACAAAATCAGACATTTCAGGTGCAAAATGACCGCGTGTGCAAAAACCGCGGCTGCGGAGCTTGTGAGCGACCGTGAGCAGCGGCTTCGCTACACCCTACCTGGCCTGATCGGAGCTGTGGCGTCTGTACACGCGTAACCGTCCGACTCACGCCACCACACCGGCGGCGCTCGCGGGTCAGCGCCAGATGCAGTTAATCATGCTCGTCGAAGCGGTAATGCTTGGCTACACCTTGGCCCGCAAGGCCCACCGCGCGTCCTAGCTCGCACGTCGCTCCCGCCGCCTGGCGTTACGCTCGAAAAACAGCGCCTGGCTGAGTACAGCCGATACCGTGGACGGTTGGAACGGCTTGGCGATAAGAAACGCCGGCTCCGGCCGCTCGCCTGTCAAGAAGCGCTCCGGATAGGCGGTGATGAATATCACCGGCACCTCGAAAGAGCGCAGCATCTCATTGACGGCATCAAGCCCCGAGCTACCATCCGCTAGTTGAATGTCAGCAAGGATTATTCCGGGCCGCTTTGCCTTCGCGAGAGCCACCGCTTCCGCATGCGTCCGGGCAACGCCAAGCACGCGATGTCCCAGGCTCTCCACCAACCCTTCGAGGTCGAGAGCGATAAATGTTTCATCTTCGATAATCAGCACATCGGTCGCGATCTCGGCGGCAAGCTCACGCCCGGACTCTTCAACAAGATCCCGCAAGGTCGGCGCGTCGATATCGAGCACCTTCGCGGCATCGTCCTCCGAAAGCCCCTCGAGTGCGACCAAGAGGAAGGCTTGACGTGGCTTCGGCGGAATTTGCGCCAAATGCCGTTCGACTGGCTGGCTGGGATCGGCGACGCTCGCCTTTCCGTTGACGCCAACCGAATTCCAAATCTTTGTGAAGAGCCGGTAGAGGGCAATCCTAGTCGAAAGGCCGGAGTCGAGGACTTTGGGATCCTGGACCAGCGCCTCCAGAGTCGCGGCAACGTAGGCGTCACCCGAGGACTGGCTGCCCGAAAGAGCGCGCGCATAGCGGCGCAAGTACGGCAAATG